>AP012045.1 GCA_000283575.1 Oscillibacter valericigenes Sjm18-20 | reverse complement strand
GAGAATTACCCCCTTTCCAAAAAATGATAAAAAGCCGCCATGCCATTAGCAAAACGCTAATAAGGCATAGCAGCTCAGTATGACGCTGTTAAATTTTCATATATCCTCATATTTGGGCATATTTGTCCATAGGATTTTACTTCGTATCCCTTGACAAAACCAAAAATGCAAGATATAATTAAAACACATTAAGGCACAGTGTACAGGTGTTGTCTGCTAAAACAAAGAACTGTCACATGCCGCTATGCACTATTCTTTTTTAGGCGGGTCGCTGGTGGTACAGCAATCCGTCGCAAATTCTGTAAAGCATTGTGGTAAATGCTTTACGGAAAGGACATTCAAAGCCTATGGAAAACGCGGTTTTGGAAAACAATTTGGGAAATGCTTCATGGTAAGGTGGTACTTACTGTGAAGCATTTTTCTTTCCTCTGATTGGCATATAATTATTATAGTTACGCAAAGTCCGCTTGTCAAGTTAATAATCGAATTTTTAAAAAAAAGAAATTATATCCCCGATTTATAAAAAAATTGGGTTCCCCCGAAAAAGAAAAAGGCTTACGATAAAAAATCGTAAGCCTTTTTCCCGTAAAGAGAACCCGCCTTGAAGCGGCATTCATACAGTATATTATAGCATAATGTACATAAGTTGTCAATAAGCGTCGTGGATGCTGTTTGCGGCATCCACCCTCTTTTCAAAGATGGAAACAACATCGTCAAACTCCATATCGGACGGAATATCTTCTACGTTGATACACTCAACTCCGCCCTGAACGTCAATGGACATACGCATTATGGAAATGCTCACTTCACTCATCCCATCTGTTTCAAGTGGCATTAAAGCAATATATTGACGATCTTTATGCTCAAAAGCATCAATCTTCTTGCACTTATGATATTTACCATCTTCTGAGCGAAAGGAAATAGTCTCTCCATCGTCATTTTCATCTGCATCCTTGTTTGCCGGGGGATCTTCAACTGGTAAAGTGTCCGGCACAAGCAAGGCATTAAAGCCTTGAATCGCCGTTTCTAATTCCACCTCAGATAAAATTTCCTCGATTTCATAATCAGCTTCCCCGTCCTCGGTAGTAATGGGCTTTGCGCGATAAAGTTCGGTCGCTTCATCTGTCGGCCGTCCTTTATCGTCCAGAGGACGCATTGCGGCATACTGTCTCCCGTTTTCCGCAGTAAAAATGGAAAGAAGTTGCTTTGTAGCTTGTGTGTTGTCTGCATAAGTAAATGTCATTGTCATAATATCAGTATTTTCATCCATGAAAAACGCTCCTTTGATAGTTTACACTATGCGCTTTTTGTCGAGTATTTCCAGCACGTAATATTTCTTGCCCGGAACAGCGCCCCAATCCGGGTTGCCTGTTCTTATAGTGAGAGTGCAAGTAACTTCAAGCGTGGGACGTGCAGCTGAATATCCATTTCTGAGCCATATTTTTTTCTTGTCTCTTCCGCAGGGGGCAAAAGAACCGGGGTGCATTTCAAAAAGATTCTTAAAGCGGCTTTTATAATAAGGCGAGAGTTCCCGGTATTCCTCCAGCTTCACGCCACTGTCAATCATGGAAAAATAAACGCCTTTTATTGGTAATATAAGCATATTTATTTTCTAATCGTCAAAGTAAACATCAGCATTTCCCAATACCTCAACAAGCTGTTCGTCAGTCGAGAGACAACCGTTCAACTTAATAATCTCCAAAACAAGCGTTTTCTGGACTGTTCCGTTTACGTACTTACAGATAAGGGCTTCAACCTCGTCAGCACTCACCAGTCTTATAGCCATAACAGTATCCCTTTCAGCATCACAAGAGCGGCAATATGGCACGGATAAAACCAATAAAAAAACCGCTTGTGCCGCCCTATCTTAGCATCATAACGCAAGCCCAACGAAAGCGCTGGATAAGCAGCAAGGGAGAAAGCCTGAATCAGTCCGCCTATCTGCATCATATACACAGGGAGCAATGCTGCCATCCCGGTAAAGGCATAGTATGACTTGTGCTTAGAAAAATAGCACCAGAACAACATTAGGGGAAAAATAACGCCATAGATGCCGTAATCAATAGGGATTGAAAGGGATAGCAGAAATACAAGTCCGCAGTAAAGCGTGGATAGCGGTGGATTTTGGCGGGAGCAAACAAATTTCAGCAGAACGACTGACAGCAACCATGTAAAACCGATGTTAAGTTTCAACAGAGAACCCCCCGAAAACCATTCCATCAGACTATATGGGACTTGCGACGCAAGGGCAAAAAGAAACAGATTCCTTGCATATTGGATTTCTTTTCCTTTGCAAGCAGAATGGTAATACCCTCTCGCAATGCAGTAAGCAAACAAAGGAAAGGACAATCTGCCAATACAGCGAAGCCAAAAGCATTGAGGAAAGAAAAGAAGCCCAATGTGGTCTACGAGCATAAAAACTGCGGCAAGCAACTTAACCATTTGCTTTTCTGTTTTTACTCACCGTGAGTAAGACGCTTGAATGGCTTCTTTAAAACCTGCTGTTTTAATCCATCAAGTTCCTGTTCTGTAATGCGCCCTTTATCGTTTAAGAAACCCAGCGGAACAACGGCGCGGTTTAAACCCCGCATTTCAAAACGCAGTACATCCCCGCATTTCAGACGTTTATAGTAAACGCTATCATTTGCAAGTGTGCCGTGGCCTACGGCCTGTTCCGTCGTTGCATTTTGATCGGACAGCCGCTTTATGTCGCTCTCAACCTCAACCCAAACGCCCTCGCCGTTTCCGCTTTTATAGGCTTCTTCATCATAGGGAAGATTCACCTTGATATAGGCCATTTACTCACCGCTTCTTTCTCTAAATTTTTCGTTTGCCATTTTATAGACTTCCGTAAAGGACGCGACAGCATCTTGAAATTCTTTGTTGTAGCGGCTCACGTCAATGTTTTTTTCATATCTTACCGCCCAACCACGCTTGTTTAGCAAGAGCGGCTTTACCAATTCAGAAGTGAAAGCGCCGTCAAGATGCGGCGGTGTCCACCACGAACTACGGCAGATATAAACTGCATCATAATTCACTTCTAGCGCCTTTTCAATAGGGATAATATCTACAAGCGAACCATCCGTCTCACTGTCAGGTTTTGCAACCCAATAGGCACGGTCAATAACCTTTTCATCTAAAAGATGCCGCAACCAATTCCCACAATTAACTTCATTTTCATCATTGATGCAAAAAGTATCGTGGTGAAAGTCAATGTTGTAGACAGTCGCTTTCTCTCCGGCAGGAATAGAGTCTTTAATAAAGTTGTACGCATGACTGTGACTGTCTGCAATCATGCAAACAGGATTTTTTTGTCTCGCAATAAATTTACGGATTTTCCGCAATGCTGCATTGTCAGAAATGATAGTTTCAATTCTTTCCCCGCAGCAATTTCCACTTGCGTAAAGCTGCGACCAAACAATCAGGTTGAGATTATCCCCCTGCTCTCTACCCCCATCAGGGAAGTGATTTTCCCGAAAGTATTCACTTACTTTTACAAAGTAGTCATAATCAATAGACAAAATGTTCAAAAAATCAGTTCCTTTCCAGCGGGCGGCGGTAGGCAAGCCATGTTTTGCCGTATTCATCCTCAAATTGCAAAACACCATTTCCAAAGTTTATTACGTCTCTACCGTGGCGTTTTCTATGCCGTTTTCCATAGCAAATACGCCATCCATTCGGATATTCCCCATCAATCCACACCGGCTCTCCGTCCATCTCCCGCAGCTGCTCAAGCGTTAGCGGCTCGTTGACAGTTTGGGCGTGGCTAAGACATTCTGCTTTGATTGCAGCGATGGCTACTCCACCAGCGCATGACCGACACGCTGCCGGACAACATTTGTAGCAGCCGAACAGTTCTTCAAGATTTTTAATGGCATCGTAGCCACTCATTTGGTACGGGTTCAATTCATTCATCCATATTCCCTTTCCACATTTTCAGCTGTTTTCATGGCCACTCTAAAAGCTGTCATTCCCCGCTTAAAGTTAAAAGCCCTAATTAAAAAGCTTGCCTTTCAGCCCCGGAGCAAAGCCGAAAGGCAAGCTTCTAGTAATTAAGCCGCAGACTTTGTGAAAAGTTCGCCCGCCCAATTCTCCATATCAATACGGGTATCAAGAGTGAAGTCCTGCGCCAATTCCGTAACACCATTGATAAAGCCCCATTTTGTAGGCTCATAAACAGAATTGTTGCCGACAAGTCCTTTAAGCTTATCCATGCTTTTTTCAGACAGTCTCATTTCCCGCCGTGCCTTTTCCAGATACATTTCCATTTCATAGTCTTTAAGCTGCTTACCCCTATTTTCTTTGACGAGGGCAACAGCGTTTTCGCAAAGGCGGTCAACATCCATAAATGCGCGGTTAAAAACCATCATCTTGCTTTCCGTCATTTTTTCACCAATATGCGATTGGCGAAAAAGCGTACCGCCCAGCGAGGAAATAGCCATGCCGTTACGACACACAGAGCGATAAAGGAAAAACTTCATGTTGAGCGAACCCCGCCCAACATCCGAACTATCCACGATGAACCCCGCATACAGCGGCGAACCGTCATTGTCAACGGGAAGCTGGTTGTAATCAACGAACCGAACATGAAGTCTATCCGCCGCAAGGTGAACCTGTGTCGGAACAAAGCGTTTTGAATCAACGGTATAATTGAGCGCCCGCAACACCTTGTAGCTATCATACGGTGCGTAGCTATCAGAAAGGACAGCGCGGGCAACCCCGTCATATTCTCGGACTAGCATATTGTTCCGGCAATCGTCGCTCCATGCGTGGAAGTTGGCAAGGGCAAGGCTCGTCTTGCCGCTCTCAACGCATTTTCTGACGTATTTAGCAGGAACGCCCAGTCGAGTACAAAGCTGTGAAAACGCCGTGTCAGTAATATCAACTGCTCTGCGTTCGCCACGTTCCGGCTGATACACAAACTGCAATTCATCGTTGATTCCGAAGTTCGCGCGTTCCTCGTTGTTCACGGTTTTATCAGACCAGTGCTTTTGCATTTCACGGCTTGTTTCCACAAGCCCTTTGAGTGTCACTTTATCATCAACCCGCGTCGTGTCAACAAGAGTTTCAAACTCGCTTGTAATGATAGCCATATCCGAAAACCCTCTTTCCCGTTTCTTATATTAACATTATAGCACAATGTACATATGTTGTCAAGTATAAACAATAAAATTATGGGGTATACTCACGGTGAGTACGCCCCATAATCACAGTAATTCATAGCAAGCTTGCCTGATGAATAAAAAAACGTCCGTTTTGGTTCTTTTCATTTTAAGCCGCTTTACAATTTCGGCAACGTTATTTTGCGTAAATGTCTGGACAAGTCCACCAACCGTATAAATACCCTCACCGTTGCAACGCACAACAAGCAAGTCATACCCATCTCTTTCAATCGGTATAACCTGTTCCAGGGGTTTATTAAAGACAGGCGTGACGAACTTACTAAAAGCCTGCCACGTAAGATACAGAGCAATCATCCTGCCATAGCGGTTTCGCAAGGTATTGAAATAAGGCTGCTTGAATGACAATTCGCATTTTTCAAGTATTTCCTTTTGCGGTGTTCCTTTCATGTATTCCAATACCGCCGCTTGTTCCCCGGTTTTTTCTTTGCCGTTTAGCAATAGATTTTCTGGGAAATCTCCGGCTCTTGCCCCCTTTGGAACATAGCCATTTTTGTTAATTCTCTTGCCTTCTGCGAAGTCAAGGGCTTCATCTATCATTTCTTTCGTAACAGGCAAGCAGATCGCCCCCCTTCTTTTGAGAATAACTTATTTATCAATGATAGCATCCCACCGCTCCACATTAGCAAGTATCTCTTGGTGGGCTTCATTCCGTTGCTTTTCTAACTCATACCTTTGAAATAGATTGTTCATGATTTGGGGTAAGATCAGCAGCCAGTTTTCTCGTCTTGAAATGCGCTTCTCTTGCTCCGAAATGCGTGTTTCCGCTTCTAGTAAGTCAGCAATCATTGAAGAAACACACTCGCTAAACACTTTGTCCCTTTTATGCTTCTTGAATAGTTTATTTTCTTTCCCATAATCATAGATACAAGCCACCACTTCTGTTATTCCTTTCGGCGTAGAAGAACAAATTTTTAACTCGACAACATATTGCTTATCTCCATACGTGATAGGGTAGACAGACCACCCCGTTGGAACTCCATATAGCCAAAAGCTTCCGAAAGCCCAATGATCGGACACGCTCTTTATTTCATAGTTCACAAAATCACCCATCCTCAAATTCTATTTTCACTTATGAACTCGCGCGGTCTTTTTCCAAATACCGCGCCGTCAATGCCCTTTCCCCCTCTGTAAAGCCCTCTTTCCACGCTTTACGGTCGCTGGTCTTTATGGAATGGTCAATGGCCTTGAAACTCTCCGTGAACGCATCAAAAGAAGTCTTAACTTCTTCCGGCACAACCAGCGCTAGTGCTGTGCAGTTTGTGGATAGTTCCTTGTCTACTCCGGCAATAAAGCCAGAGCAAAAGCTATTGTATAGTCCATCGCCACCAGCCCATCTGTCTTCGCGGTTTTCTTTCACATACCGCGCCGCCAGCTTATTACCAACGTTAAATAGATAGGCAAAGACACGACGAGCAATCAGAGTGTCACTTCTATATCCGTAAAAAACAATAGCATCAGAACCGAAATAAAAGCATTTGCAGCAATAAGAACGAGCAACCGTTTCCGCAAGTCCGTATTTCCACTTTTTACCCGTCCCAACATCCGCGATAATCTGTTCTATATCTTCTTTCTTTTCTTTACCAGTTACCGCTTGAATATCAATGTTATATTTAGCAAGCAGTTTTTGCGCCATTAAACTCGCAGCAATAGCTTCCTGTTCACTCGGATTTTTTTCCGGGTCTGCTTTAGCAAGTAGCTTCTGCACCTTACGGATAACCTCGTCAATCTTTGATGCGTCAGCATCAGTTTCCCCCGCCGACTGAATATCCAGTTCGTTCAAAGAAAACGTAAACATGACACAATCAGACATTGCCCGCGCATTGAAGTAATTTAAAAAAGCGTCTTTGCGGCTTTTCAAGCGGCTCCCGCACCTTGGAAAAGCAAAGAACAATTGAACCTTTACGCCCTCCGGGTTTTCTTTTTCGCCAACAAGCCCCGCAAAATTCAAAATTCCATCGTCGTTGTATCGGCGCATGAACAGTGAAAAATCCCCACGTCTATATTTTACGCCATTTTCAGCGGCATAGTCAATTACAAGGTCAACCGCTTTTAGTAGATATTCTTTGTTTTCCATTAAGAATCCGCCTTTCAAGTGACTTGCTATTTCTCTTTACATTACCTATTATAGCACGTTGTACATACATTGTCAAGTGGCAAGGTTGATAAAGAGCGCCCTTCTGGACGAAAGACGCTCTTTTCGTGTCAGCGTTTAAGTTAATCTTTGAACCACTTTTCTATTTCATAAACAGGCTTTCCTTCCCCCCAGTTTAAGCAAATATCTTTCATGATTTCATCTGCCAAACTTTCAGAAAACACGGAAGTAAGCCATTCTTTTTCTTCGCCGCTTCCCAAAAAACTGCCGCCGCCGGATGCTGTTTTTACTGCATATACTGTATACGCGGTTCCGTTATCCGCATTTTTATTAGTAGTCGATTCCTCAACAACTTTCACTGAATCAAACTTATCCAAATCAACAATTTTAAAATGTTTACTTTTTACTAACACTTTCATAATGGCACCATCTTTTGTCAGTCGGTTGTTTTATCCTCACCGTGAGAACTTACAACCGTTCTAACTCCCTTTCTTTATCGCTCTGTTTTTTTGGAAAAATGGCAAACTCTGTCTCCGCCCCTCTTTCGGCAAGGTCAACTGTGCTGAAATCGCGGTAAATACCGTCAATTTGAGAATTGTATTCGTCCCGCGAAAGGTCTTTTTTTATAGCTTCTTGCGCCCACTCTCGCCAGTTCCGCGACAGTTCATGGCCTAGACCAATAAGCCGGATGCCGCACAACTCTCCAGAACTCGTATCAATTAACAAGACGGTCAAAGGAAAGCCCTCGCTCCCCTCAATTTGTGGCAGTTCGATGTTTTGACCCGCCGCCTTATAAAGAGCCGGAGAAAACGGGCAATCAGCCCACGGCATATTGCCAAAGCGAAAGCAGAACAAGCACACATCGTTGATAATTTCATAGCGGATAGCAAATTCAGCCCCCGGATTAAATTGTTCACGCTCAACTGGCGAAATACCGTTCAACATAGCGTAAAGCACAAAACCGTTTTCGCCGTATTCAAGAATATAGCCATCCTGCTTTACGCACCATTCAGGATAAATTTCGCCAACGCTTAAAACCATTTCAAGCGATTTTGTTGGCTGCTCATTTTTTTCCATGCCGCATCCCCTTTACTTCTCCTTTACCGAATAACGTCACTTTTTAAGTCAAAATTGCTTGGCCTATGGAAAGAATAAATTTCCTGCACTTCCTTCTCGATTTTTTCTAGCGGCTTATCGTCGCTGCAAATCCAAATAACAACAGCCACATCATGCGCCGCTGCGCCAGCGTCCGCCATATCGAACATTTTCTGATACTGCGCGGAATTGCCGCAAGTAAAATAACCGTTTAGATTGCAAAGCCTGTACAAATCGTCAAACATAATAAAAACCGCCTTTCAAAACGTATAGCTTGGTTCTCTTTACATTCTTCATTATAGCACTTTGTACATACGTTGTCAAGTGTTATTATGTTGTCAGGCAGTTTATTTACTCACGGTGAGGACAGGCCGGGACTGCCCCGCCCGTGGCGGTTCAATCAGCTTTGGTGAGGTCGCGGGTCGTACAGGGGCGCGTAGCCCCTGTTGCTCCTGCCGGAGAAAGACGGCTCATGCGGTACAATGGCAAGACGAATACCGATGCCCGATTGATTTATCAATCAGCTTCGGTTTCGGCGTAGCCGGAAGCGCCGCATGAGGTCTGACGGTCAAGCGTTCCGTGGAATAAAAGCCGTAGGCGGTTATGCCGCGAAAGACGCTTGACAGGCTGACAGGCTTTCCGTAGGCTCGGCGCTCCGCGCCGTTATTACCGCTTCCCCCGCTTCGTTCTCTCTGCCCGTTCAGGGCAGCAAGAAGCAGGACGCAGCTTCCAACCGGGGGGCTTCAAGCGGCAAGAAGAAAATCTCCGTGCGGCTGTGCCGCCGTAAAGCCGCGTTAGCGGCTCTGTAAGGCGTTCCTAGCCCCGCAGGTGAATTTACCCTCGCATACGCGCAGAAGCGCCCCAGCGGTTGCTGGGGCGCTTCGATTGGGGCAATCGCTATTCATCGGTCGTTTCGACACGATTATATGCAGCAATCCAGTATCAGCAAGCTTGCTTTGTTAAAAAGCTACCGTCTTATAATTCTAATGCAGATAGCGAGATAAGCGCCGCCGAGAGCGCCCAAAAGAGAGAGGGTGAAAACAACATCTATATTGCGTGTAATGAGCCAAATAACGACAGCTAGTGCGCCGATAATTCCAATAAATACGCATTTAATCAACCGAGAAAACTTTTTGCCATTGAGTTTGCCTTGTGGCAGGTAAGCGATACCTATAACAACAAAAACCGCATAAGCAGCGGTAGCAACGGATAAAGATATAAAGCGATTCATGTAAATGTTATGTTTCAGATTTCATAGCATCTTTAAGAACTTTTGACGGCTTAAACGATGGTGAAACATATGCAGCTATCTCCATTGGTTCTTTCGTCTTTGGATTACGCCCTATACGCGCCTTATGTCTGGCGGGTTTAAACGTTCCAAAGCCTTTCAAAGAGAGACTATCGCCAGATTGAAGAACTTCTGTAACGGTTGAAGAATACGCTTCAACAACAGCGACAATATCTTTTTTGGAAAGCCCGGTTTTGCGGGCAAGTTCATTGATAAAATCGGTTTTCTGCATAGTTACGCCCTTTCTTTAAATTCCTCACGGTGAGGATGATTATTCAGCTTCTTCGTCAGCAGGAACTTCGTCTACGTTGCTTTCTGCATCGTAAAAAGTAGAAAACGGGATTTTCAGTTTCAGTGCGTCCCATTCGCCGTCAGAGAGACGCGAAATCTTCGCTTTCAGTCCGTCAAGCAAGTCTGTAACAGCTTGTTCTGTGCTGATGTTGCGGGCAAAAGAAAGGTTGTTGATTAAGCGCTCCCGTGTCAGTGAGGAAAGAGGTACGCCCTCGGAAGCCTTATTCATGATAATACGTTCGTCCATGTCAAACAAATCAATGTCAATCATTTCAGCCATCGAAAATCACTCCTTCTTATCATCGTAATAAAATTGCTTTAAGATAACCGTTTCAGTAGGACTACGAGGGAAAGTTTTTACGCCCGCAATTCTCCGTAACGCCCCGCACTCAACAAGCCGAGTAATGCTCTGCATAGTTGTCCGTGCGGGGATATTGAGTAACTTGGAAAGTTCCTGAACCGACGCTTCGACAAACAGGTTTCCGTCTGCGTCGTATCCGTTAGAGTCCGCCACGTTCAATAAACGGAGAAAGAACTTTTTGTGTGTAAAAGTAAGCACAACATTGTGTTCTTTCGCGGCAGAAGTGAGTCGTGAAAGAATAACCGTGTCTGTTGCCGTGTTTACTTTTTGCAAGTTCAATCACGCTCCCCGCTTTCGTTTTCTGTCTCTCCGTTCGTGGCGGTAAACGGCACATTACCCTCTGCAAGATCAGTCATAGTAGGGGCTTCTTGTTCTAAAGCGCAGTCCGTTTCAGAAAGAACAAAGTCGGTGATAATAACGTAAACATTGGTGTACTTCTGTCCACCTTTGCCAGTGGCTTCGTCTTTCTCAACCCAACCCTGCGTAATGTCAATTGACTGTCCGTTGCAAAGTGCTTTCGCAGGCTCAAAGGCATTGCCTACAAAGCGCCCCTCCCAATGAGAATATGTGCGTTCAGGGATGGGGTTTCCGTGGCTATCCGTGAGAACTTCACCGCTTGCTTTGTCAACTCTTTGTTTTCCCGTTTTGCGTGATGTTCTCAAATCCGCAAACAGCACTTTTTCGGAAAAAGCAAAGCGCATTGTGACGTTATTTACAACAACATACTTGCTCATTTCAGTGCCGACATTTAAACTCATGGCGTGCTCTCCTTTCTGTAACATTGTATTGCATTATAGCATAATGTACAGTTATTGTCAAGTGCATAAAAAGAAGGGGGGCTTTAAAACGCCCCCCTCTTTTTATTCTATTCTACCGGGATAGACAGTTGAATGGCAGTATTTCTTTTTGAGTTCTTCTTCCCTTTTGCGTTGGGAAAGTTCAAGAGTAAGAGGAAGCTTCAGCGGGACAAGCTGCGTAACAACGTATTCTTCTTCCGATTGAATATCTGGCGTTAATGGCTGCGGATTGCTTATTATTTTTGCGCGGAGTTTATTAAAAACGCTCATGTTGATGCCCCCTTAATCGCCATGCGTCATATCTTCTGCATGGTGGGTTACCTCTTTATCGTCGTCGTTTGGTCTTTCCTGCGCGGTTCTATTTTTTGCACCTGAAATCCTTTCGTTCCATTCTTCTGTTGTATGGTTGGAAGCAATTACGTCTACGGTTTTATCAGGTTTTTCAGGGGCGTAAATGCCATAAGACGGCTCATATAATTTATCCTTGTATCGTCCGTGTTCTGAAAGCGCCGCCGTAAATCCATCAAGAGCGGTTTTTCTATCACCGCCACGTTTGCAAATCTGTTCCAGATGGTCTTTAAGGCTTGTTTGTTCGCCGTCCCCAATGTCTATGCGGGTGTGTAGGGCAAGTAAGTTGCCATTCTTGTTCGGCGTAAATACAGTAAGGTTGCACTTGTTAAATGGAAAATACTCTCCCCTCTTTTCCGATTCGGCCTTAAATCCTCGAATTTGTGCTTCGCTCCCGGCAATAATCGCGTCGGCAATTTTAGGATGGCAAAAAGTACCATTTGTAAAGATTGGCTTTTCCGTCCATTGTTCGCAAAGAGAAATTTCAATAACAGTTCCATTCTTCGCTGCGTACTGAGAAAGTAGTTCCGCACGGTTGCATGCTTTGTTCACAAATTCTTGCGGCTTATCGCGTAGCAGCTTAACGTACTCACGCTTTACATATTCACTTGATTCGATATATTTAAGCTGCGGCGCGGTCATTTTAGCAAGGCGAGGGTAGTCAGGCTTCATGGCTTCAATGGCTTTTTTAGGGTCGTTCTCAAAGTCTCTTTTAAGTCCGCCGCGCGCCTGTTCAGTTATCGTGATATATTTTTCAGTGAGTATTTCAAACGCGGCATGATTGCCGCTAACGCGCTTTTGTGCGGCTTCAAGGGTCTGTATATAAGCTTCTTGTTCCTCGCGTAAATCAGCTTTATTAAGGCTCTCAACGCCAGTTAAGATTGCTTCAACATCCTGCTTACGACTATCTAGGTTCTCTTTTTGGTATTTCAAAACGTCAAGCAGTTCCGGGTTGTCTTTGCTCTGCTCAATTAGGGACGGCAGTTCCGCATAGGCCGCCGTTATAAGCGCGTTCTGCTGTGTCGCAAAGTCAACATAGCGCGTAGATATAGTTTTCATGGTTTCGGGGTCAAATGTCTCTTTTGCTTTTTCCGTAAGATTTAGATTTAATCCCCGAATATCAAGTTCGGCCTTAATATCTGCGGTAAGCGCCTGTGTTTCCTTATAGATAACGGAAAGGGATTTCTGAAAGTCCTGCAATTCAAAGCCCCGGCTGTAAACAGCAAGATAATTAAAGCTGCTGGTATCTGTTTCAATCCCGAACGTGCTTGCCGTGGCAAAGGCAGTAGCTTCCGCCTGCACTTCCCTCATTTCGCGGGAAATTTTGTCTTCGCCCATCTGCTGTGCAAGAGATTCAAGATTCTTGTGCAAGTCAGCGTGTCCCATTTCATGAAAAAGAACGGCACATTTTTCGGTAGGTTCAAGGCTCTTGTCAATTACTATAAAGCCATTGGGGTTCTCCTTGCTATAAGCGCGTTTAAAATAGCCTTTAGCGCCGCCTTGTAATACATCGTCGCTGTCCTTGTCACGCAAGTAGACAGGAACGCCTTTTCTTTCGCTTGCGGCAACGCAAGCATCAAATAGTTTTCCCATCTTTTCAGGGTCTTTTGCTGCAATCTTAGTTTCAATGTCCGGCTGAAAACGTGCTTGACGTTCCGGGGTGTTAATAATCTGCGTTTCCCCTCTGCGGTTTTTAATCGGGTTTCCATTTTCATCAGATGTAATTTCATCTTTTGTGAAGCCGTTTTTCACCCAAAGCGTTTCAGGAATAATAACATCCTGTGCATCAAATACCGTTCCGACAGTAAACCCGGTTGGGACTTTGCCAATGATGGCGCGGTCAATAAAGCGCTTCGTTTCTTCGTCGGATGAAAAGATAGAGCGTTCCTGACCGTTTACCTTGTAGCCGATAATATGTTGTGCATTCATCGTGAACTCAAGATTGCTTGAACCCAAACGATAGACCGCCAACGTGCCAGGGCTTTTAGAGAGTTGGTCGTTCAAATTATTCTTAATGCTTCTAAAAAGTCCCCCTTTAAACTTCTCACTTGCCATAAGGGGAATGAATATTTTCGCGCCTTGCGCTCCCTGTCTTACATTGCGCCCGAAATCTTTCCACTTCTCATATCCCATCACATAGCTTGCTTCCGGCTTTTGCAGCCACACAAGCATTGCATTCCGAAAGCTATAATTGTTGTAATATAGCTTCCCGCCCGTGGACAGCCAATTTTTAAAATTCTCACTGTCCAAAACGCTCCGAACCCCGTTTTCTAGGCGCTGTTTAAGCTGGTCTTTCGGGGAAAGCGTTTCGTCTACTTCCTGTTTTTGCATTGGTGCGCGAGTAGAGACGCTTTTACTGGTGTTTTTTAACGCTGGCTCGTCGTTCAAGTAAGGAAAAGCACGGTTGCCGTCAGCGCCAAACTCCGCTTCGTGGCGGTCAATGTCCAAAGAGGAAAGGTAGTCAAGGTGTTCATCCTCAACGCTCTTTCTATCGGGGCGGCTATCATGCTCATAAGAGTATGTTCCCACAAAGCGCTCGTCGCTTTCTGTTACCAGCGCATAGAAAAAAGTTTCATCTTCGGTGTCCTGCGCCACGATAAAAGAAGCCGTTCCGTTCTGCCACTCGTCCGTTTTTATGCAATCATGGCCGTCAATTATTGTGTGTTCAGGCGTATTGATATAGTTCATGACTTCATCGTAAATATCTGTCCCGTTAATTTTATTGAGGAGTGCATTTTTATCAGCAACGCCGTTCTCGTCAGTAATCCCGGTTACGGCGGATTTAATCTGAAAATAAGTGGAAGAAGATTTAGCGCGGTCAAGAAGTTTATTAACGTCAACAGCGTCAGAAAGTTCCTCACCGTGAGTAATATCTTGCTCTCTTTCCCGTTCGGTATCTCGTTCAACTTCCTGCATGGAATAAGCAAAAGTCTCGTTTACAAAACGTTCAAAGTCCGCACGGCTCATTGCAAGAAATTCCGCGTCAGAGATGGTGTTTACCCCCGTCCTGTCCGGCTCGTCACCGTCGCCGTAAGCCGCAAGGAAAATGGCAATTTGTCCGTTTTCGTGAGTAACAGAAAGACGGAGACTTCCATCATCACGAATTTTAACGCCGTCGGCCAGTTCATAAATGCCGTCCAGTGCATCCAGTTTCATTGCAGCAACCGAATAGGAAAAGTCTCCGGCTTCACGCTCACGGTCTGCCATAAAGCCGACGCGCTGTGCTTCATCTATACGGTTTTCGGCATCAAGGATTTCTTTTAAACGGTCAAGGGCTTGTGGATTGTTCATATAACCATTTCTTGCCTGTAAAAACAATTCTTCCGCCGTTCCGTCGATTTGAAGTTCCGGCTCATAGTATCTGTTGGTGTTAAAATTCGCCGTGCGCTGTTCTTCAAGCCGGACGGCATCCCGAAAATGTTTCGGAATATTATTTACATCATCATAAACAATGTAAGTATCGCCGTTTGCCCCATCTTGTTCGGTAAGAAAAGCAATTTTCCAGTTTTTTTCTTGCGAGAAGCGTACCGCTTCTTGGTTTGCGTAGTCATAAAAAAGCCTAAAATGCCCGTTTTCTGCATTAGGGGCAGTCTTTTCCTTTGCATCATGTGGAACGTCAATACCGCCCCTCGAAATAAGAGTGTAATCATGGTCTTTGATGTTTCCAATCCAGCTTATAGATGCGTTATTATCGTTGGGGTCAAGATTGTCTGCGGATAGCATAAAGCCGTTGTTGTCCTTTACGAGCCAGCGCTTCCCCCCGGTTTCGATTACATCCCCCCGCAGCAAGTTAGGCTTTTCTTGTTCGTTTGCCATTTTCGCTTTCACCCTTTCTTTATTTTCAAGTGCCTGTTCCCGATAATCGTCGAACCCATTATAAACATCATCGAGAACAAGTTCACCTTTTTCATTCACAATAAGGGCTGCGGCTTCGTCTCCATACTGTTCACTTTCCAGCAAGAACAGGCGCTTACCGTCAATCGTTTCAGAATCAATGACATACCATGTCCCGGTATGACCGTCAACCTTAATGCGGTCGCTATTTTCGTTTAGCTGGACATTCGCAGCGTTTTTAATTATCGTCTCTCCTGCAATCGTTTCAACGGGAATAGCCGGGGTATTCTCGTAAGCGTTAACTTCGTCCATTATTGCAAGCCCCGTTTCCCGTGTACTGGGAAAAGCGTTCGTAATTTCTAAAATACTTGAAATGATGGGTTTTGTGTCGTTTTGCAGAATCTTTTCAGTGAAAGTATTAAGCCATTGTCCCCGGTTCTCTTGTCCCGGAACGCCTTGCGCGTAGCCAAAAGCGGGGTCGTTTTCTTCAAGAAAAGTTAAAATTTTTTCAGAAAGTTCGGTAGGGGCTGCTTTAACGTTTGAAGTATCTACCATAATAAAACTCCTTTCAACGTGGCAACCCGCTTTCGCGGTTTGCCACCTTTCTTAACCTACTACGTTCCTTTTTTACGGCACTTCGCAGATCATAGAAAACGCGACCTTGTGGAATTAAGCAGCAAGGGGAATACATCGTCGCCCCTACCGCCGCATTTATTTATCTTGTGCGTTCATCGTCTTTATCGGGCGCAGGATATTCCGGCGTATGTCTCTCCGACGATGCGGCTCGTTCTCTTACAATCTGCGAATTATAACGCTCCATATTTTGAAAGCGCGTGGCTCGTTCGCGCGGATTTTCGTAGTCGTTTACAATATCGTGCGTTTCGCGTACCATCCGGGCGTATTCCTGATGAGCCTTAACAAGCCTGTCCCTGAAAGCTTGTGCTTGTATCGCTGAAACAAGTTCAATCCGCTCCAAAAGCTTTATGTTCGTGCTTACTTCATTCAAGTCTGTGTCAAATTTTGGCATTTGCTCTACAGCCTTTTCCCTTTCTTCTAGGTCACGAACGCAGCGTTCCAGTTCCGAAAGCGCTGCCGCTTTATATCTTCTTTCAAAAAATGACATTTTTGTTTTCTCCTTTCCTCACGGTGAGTAAAATTAAAGTCTTGTGTAACGTGTTAGCAATACAATATAACTATCTTAATTATACGCCTTTTTATAGTGCAACGCAAGGAAGAAAGATAAAGAAAAAGGCGGGAATTTCCCGCCTTTTCGTTGTTGTTTCATCGCTCTTTCTCCGTCGCCTTTCGCGTCCGGCATTTAGCTTGCAAATTAACGCATTCCTGAATCGCCCTATCTCTTTCTTGGCTTATTCTCTCCCCATATTCTTTCATGGATAAGTGGGTCGGCGGTGAAGCTGTGTACTTGTCCCCTACAGGCGGCGTTTGTTCAGCCGCGGCAGTAAAGCATTCTCTTATCGCTTCGTGCTGCGCGTTTTCTTCCTGCGGCGCTGGCGTTACCCTCTCTGTGGTCAGTTCTTGTATAAGTCCTTGCCGGATAGTTTTTACATCCGCAAAAAGAGAATATGTGTCCACGCCCATCATGTATTTCTGTAAAAGGTCTTTTGCGCAGCGCTCAATAAAAGTGGCGCTCCTGCTTTCAATACAGACAGGCTTCCCGTCTTTATTCATGTAATAACCGTCTATGTATTTTTCTGTGATCGGGAACATATTTTGAACCAGAAACGCTCGTGGCCTGTTCATCACTTTTGCAAAGCAGATTTGTTTGCATACCGGGCGTGTAGCCCCGTGCATACGCTGTTTTTCTTTCTTATGTTCAGCTATTTCGCTGTATTTTTCGACTCTTGATGAAATAGGGACACACCATTTAATAGCGTTTTCTCTGCTATCATCAAACACAAAGAAGCAAGGTCTATTGTGTTCTCCCCATGCGTTCTGTTCCTTATTTTGCAAAAGCTTATGTCCCTTGTCGTATTTATCAAAGAAATCATCTTTGATAAAGCAAAATTGAGCCTGTAACACAATACGTCCCCTTTCCAACAAAAAAGCCCGCCTATATTTATAGGCGGGCTATTTGAATCCAACTGCTTTATTAAGCCGCCTGCTGGCGTTGCGGCAACCATTTCGTGACCGACGATTTATACTAGCCGCCTGTCGGTGATTGCGGCAACCATTTGATTCTTAAATTGTAGCACAATTGCACTATGTTGTCAAGTGTAATCATGCTTTCTTTTTGACGGGTTCGCAGCTAACGTTGCAATACTTTTTTTCGTTGCTTACCCTCTCGTAAAAAGTGAACTCACCTCTGTATTTACCACCTCCTTTTTTTAATTTACAATCCAGCACAATAAACTTTTTTGCTATGAGTTTTCTTGCTTCCACATCCGTTATGCCCCTACCCATGCGTGTCATAAAAGTCATATCGTGACATTTCAAATCCCAGCCGCATTTGTCAGAGCAATAATAACGTGTTTCTGTTATTTTTCCCTTGTCGTTTTTCTCCTGAAATCGGTAGACAGGAGCGCCGCACCACGGGCAATTGCCGAAAACCTCTCGTTCCGTCTTAAACGTCAGCCCCGTTTCCGTTGTTTTAACCTGTTCCGTTTTTGATTTGATATACGCGGAAAATTCCCGCATAAAATTGTCTTCCGTCTCTTTCCCCTCGGCGATGAGGGCAATCTTCGTTTCCCAGTCTGCGGTAATTTTAGGGCTATAAACATCGGGCGGTAAAATTCTGATAACTGTATTCCCCTTTGCCGTAGGTTGGATATAGTTTGTTTTGCCCTTTTTCACAGTTTCTACAACGCCTGTGTCGAATAGCTTCTTTATTATTTCAGCGCGTGTTGCCTGTGTTCCGATACCCTTTCCTTTCAAAATAGCCCCGTTTTCAATTTGCTGTCCGGCATTTTCCATAGCCGTAAGCAATGTTGCTTCTGTGTGCAGCTTTGGGGGGCTGGTTTTTTTAGCAACGCTCTTGCAGTCAAAGACATTGACCGTTTGCCCTTTCTGTAATGCCGGGAAAAGCTGTTCGTCCTCACCGTGAGTATCTTCATCGTCAGTTTCTTCCTTGCCGCTCAGTGCCAACTGAACCGCTTTCCAACCTTGAGAAACAGGTTTTCTTCCGCTTGCCGTGAATTTCATTCCATTTTGGAAAGAAACAGTAATGTTTGTCTGCTCGTACTTATATGCCGGAGAAAAAGATACAAACATACGACAAAGAACAAGGTTGAGAACATTTTGCATTGTTTCAGCCGTAACGCCCTTGTTCTGTTCCTCTTTGGTCGGTTGCATTTTTGACGGATTAAAACCGTTGATTTTGTCTGTGGGAATCAGCGCGTGGTGGTCTGTCACCTTTGCATTATCAACAATTTTTTTGTCGATATTCAGCCCGGCAGAAACCGCCTTTTCTGCTGCTACCTTATATACCGGGATTGTACCAATTGCCTTAATACGCGCTTCCATATAAGGCACAAGGTCTGTGGTAATATAACGGCTGTCAGTGCGTGGATAACTCAATACTTTCTGTGTCTCGTACAGCGCTTGCGCCGTTGCCAGTGTCACAGCTGCCGTATAGCCGTACTTGCGGTTTGCGTCCCTTTGAAGTTCGGTAATATCATATAGCTGCGGCCTATCTGTGGCTTTCTTCGCAACCGTAATATCCGCAACAGTCCCTTGACCCGCCCTTTTTATTTCAGCCGCCTTTCCGCAAATTGCGGCATTATCAAGTACCCGTCCGTCGCCATCTCTTGTCTGCGGTGGGAAAATACCGTCCGAGTCTCTTTCCCAATAAACATGAAATCCCGTGTGGGTATTTGCTTCATCCACAAGCGCATCAAGTGTAAAGTAGTTCGTTATCTTAAAATTCTGTACTTCAAGAAAACGTTTCACCACAAATCCCAACGTCGGGGACTGAACACGTCCGACATTTACCCCGGCATGATACTTTATACTTTCAGCCCGTGAAAGGCTCATACCTAAAATCCAGTCAGCCTTTTTCTTGCAAAACTCTCCCCGGATTATAGGTTCAAACTCTTTTGCGTCCCGCAAATGGCTCATTGCTTCTTTTATTGCTTCATCTGTCATTGAAGTAGTGCAAAAACGCTTGACGGGTTTTTTACACCCCGCTTTTTCTCGGATGAACCACTGTAAAATATGTCCCTCTGCGCCCATATCGCCGCAATCAATGATGTACTCAACATCGTCCCGGTGCATGAGTTCTTTAACAATTTTAAATTGCTCTTTCGTTGGTTCAAGAACAATAAGCTTAAAGTCAGCTGGGATAAGCGGCAATTCATCATACGCCTTATCTTTGCTGTCCCCAAACATATCTTTCTGTGATACAAAGCCGTATTCTTCCGGTTCTGCAAGTCCTACAAGATGTCCCACCGCCCATGTCACAAGGTAGCCGTTTCCCTCATAATAACCGTTCATCTTTTTATTTGCCCCGATTACACGGGCAATATCTTTAGCGATACCCGGTTTTTCTGCCGTACATAATTTGTATGCCATAATTAGAGTTCTTCCTTTCCTATATTTCGCTTGTATTACGGCAACTATTTATAAAATAGGTTCACCGCCTCTATCCATTGAATAATCGCATTGAGGATAGCAGGAACACCCGCAAAACGCAGTCCATTGAGTAAAATTCCATACGGGTATTTTTATGCCCTTATTACACTTAGGGCAAGGCTCATACAATCCCCAACCGTATAAGCTATCGCATACTTCTTTTAGCTTTTCTTCAAATTCCTCTTTTGATTTTATTTTTAATGGTTTACCTTTCCAATTATCGACAACTTTTCCCCAGTAAATCGGGTAAAGCCGTTGGTTAGCATTACGCACAGCTTTTATTGTTTCCCACGACAGCCGTTCCAACGCAATCTGACTTCTTTTGAAACTCTCTATCAAATCCATATTGTCCATAGCGATTACCCTTTTTTGTCTGTGTTTTGGCAAGTTAATGTTATTACATTATAGCAAAATGTCATTATGTTGTCAAGTGTAGTCCTCACCGTGAATATATAAAAGCTGCCCGATTTTAACGGGCAGCTTTTTGTTATTTAACATCGTTTAAGGCTTTCTGCATCATACCCAAAAGCTGCACATCATCGACATTCAAACGGCGTGAATACTCTGCGACTTCTTTAAGAAGTGCAAATAATTGATTTTTATATTTGTCAATGAGTAGGGCCTGAACATATGGTTTTACAAAGCAGCCAACGCTCATTCTTTTAACTATCGTCCCATCATCTGAAAGGCTTTCCATCACTTTTTGCGTTGTTGTTCTCCCAATGCAATACATTTCCGAAAGTTCAATGATAGTAGGCAGTTTGTCTCCCGCTTTGTATTCGCCAGATATAATTTTCAATTCTATATCGCGTTTTACAGTGAGCCACAAATCTGTATTTACCGGCACATTGATTTTTTTCTTATTTACTTTTTTTGCCATTCATAACGTCTCCTTTAACTTTCGGATAAATTGTCCTCTAATTCACTCGACATAATGTAGAAAGGCAAAACAGAATAAGTAAAAATGTCGTGCCGGGTAGATGTTATATTTCCCCTTTGCCATTTGCAGTACAAGTATTGCTTTTACCGTCACACGTTTCCATCTTCTCTTGTAAGGAAAGCATATCTCCATTCGTCAGAGCCGTCATTATGTCCTCAATACTTATTCCCTTGCTATCAAGAGCGTTAGAAAGTGTGTTCATCTGATTGCCGTCTTTCATTAAAGTGTACCGCTTAATATTCGCGTTGACCTTTTTAATTTTACGGTCAAGGTCAGTTCTTTTTTCTTCAAGCTTCGCAAGTTTAACCTTTTCGTCTTCAATATATTTTACAATTTTATCCTGATTATTCATTTAACTGCTCCTTTGTTAAGAAAATAGTCGAATTTTGTTGAGCGGTAAGGAAAAGTCTTCTCCTGTCTCTTGCATCCCCTCACAAGCCCGTTTAGCTGGCACTGTGAGGGGATGTGTTGGGAGTACCCGTAACTTCATTCGCCGCTACAGCAAAGCGGTTCCTGCGGGCTTTAATGGGTGAAAAATGGTTATTTTAGCTTGCTGTCCGTATCATCAATAGCTTTGCGCTTCCGTCTTACGATTACAGTTACCAGTGCGCCAACAAGAACGATAAGAATAAAGATCGTGAGCGCATTGTTCTTGATAGCAATAACCGTATTGCTCCAAACGCCTTTGTTGCCGTTTTCCTGCTCCACAAGGTCGTTAATTTCGCTCTGCGTTGGGTCTGCACTGGATGTATCCTCACTCTCTGTTACTTTCTGCAATTCGTTATTTTCATCAAGAGATGTTTTCCCAGTCACAAAATTGTAAACTGCACCATTTTGAGTAAAATAATTATACTGCCAATCCGTGATAGTCCTGAATGCGTCAGCTTGCGTCTGGTCGATACGGCTTAACATGGAATACATAGTATTTGTCACATTGGAGTGGTAAACATCCACCGACTTAAAGTAGGTATTATACCCGTTCTCAAGTTGTGTACACATAATCGGGTTGATATAAAGTTCATACCACAAGAACTGTTCAAACCGCGACTTTGACTTCCATTCTTCTTCTGTACCCTTGCAGTATTTTACATAGCGTTTAGCGTATTCCGTTTCCATGCTCTTATAGAAATCGAAAACGGTATCGAAATCGCTGTTGTTTTCCATCGCTTTTGCCGTTTCCATATAAGTATTGTAGACTTCGCTTGCGTCTGCGTTAGCCGGAACATCAGTGGAAGTGGAACTGACGTTTGTGCTTTTCGATTGTTCCGTTGTTTCTGCTGCAAAAATGGTTGTCTCCATTGAAACGACACACACTACCGCAAGGCAGAGGGACAACACAGCTTTTTTTATTTTCATAATATTCCCTTTCTTATTATTCCTCACCGTGAGGATTTTTATACCTTGGCTTTTATGAAATATTTGTTGTTGAAGCACAATTTATCTTCGTACAATTTTTCTCCCTTAAAACAAATTGAAATCATTTCGCCCCTATGATGCAGCGCATAAAATTTGTTAATTTTAATTAGAATAGGCGGGTCATTAACTGCTGCTAACGCATTATCAAGGCTGATTTTGCCACCATCGACATCGCCTTTGCAAAGAAAGTGTTTGCCTCCTTTGTCGTAAATTTTCACATTTGCGCTTTTCCTAACTTTCAATACAAACAATACCAAAGCCAAAATTAAAAGTAAAGCAGCAAGGCACTCTTTAACAAGCGTCATATTGAGCGCAAAAGTTTGGTGACTTACTGTAGCAGCGGGTCTTGTTGTCGGTGCAGGAGCAGCCGCGTTTGCGTCCCACGCTGCATAAAAGACAGTATCAGCGGTAATGTCCATAGAGAAATCCAACGACTCTGTGAGGTTACTATCAGTATACCACCCGGCAAAAGTATACCCGGCTTTTGTTGGAATTGCTGGCTCTGCCGCATGGCCACCGTAGGCAACCGTCTGTGAAGCAACCACACTTCCACCGTTGGAATTGAAGCTAACAGTGTTATAGCTAACAGGTGCTAAATCCCACGCCGCATAAAGCGCAGTATCAGCGCTCACGGTATTAGCCGAGAAATTCCATAGCTTTGTTAGTTCGCTATCAGCATACCAACCATTGAAAGTATACCCGTCCTTTGTGGGGGCTGTTGGCTTCTCTGCATAGCCACCGCGAACCACAGTTTGAGTAGCTACTTCACTCCCGCCGTTGCTATCGAAGCTGACGGTATAAGTCACAGGCTTCAAATCCCACGCCGCATACAGTATAATACTAGCTTTTACAGTTTCCTTTGAGAAATTCCACGGCTTTTTAAGGCTGCTGTCAGCGTACCACCCGGCAAAGGTATACCCGGCCTTTGCGGGGGATGCTGGCATTTTTGCGCAGCTTCCATAGGCTACGGCCTGAGAAGCTACCGCATTGCCGCCGTTACTGTCAAAACTTACTGTAAGCTGATTAGGCAACCACTTAGCGGAAAGCGTAGTATCAGCGTTTACGGTATCCGTTGAGAAACCCCATGCTTTACTCAAACCGCTATCGGCATACCACCCAACAAAGGTATATCCGGTCTTTGTCGGCGCTGCTGGCTCTTTTGCATAGCCGCCATAAGCCACAGTCTGAGCAGCTACCGCACTACCGCCGTTGCTGTCAAAGCTTACTGTACAGTTTGCAGGTTCCCACTTTGCATAGAGAATAGTTGCGGCAGTAATTTTTTCGGAAGCAAAGTCCCAAAGTCGAGTGTAATCACTGTCAGCATACCACCCGGCAAAGGTATAGCCCGTTTTCGTCGGCGTGGCGGACGGTTCGGAAACGGTGCTTCCTGATTCCACGGTTTTTGTGTCCACGGTATTTCCGTCACTCACGAAGTCCACCGGGAGAGTCTTCTTTTCAGCCGTAATTTCAGAATCACCATTGTCGCTGCCGTCTTCTCTGTCACCGCTTCCGCCGTTATCGCTGTTATCGCCACCGTTCGTCTGCGGCACTACCCATACTCCGGTGACAACGGTATCCTTACCCGGCATGAGGAATGTAGAACCCGATACGGCGGTACCGTTCACCGTCCAGCCAGAAAATACCTTCCCACTTTCCGCTGTTGTTGGTGTGCTAGGTATTGTGACAGTTTGCCCGTATTTATAGGCTTGTCCATCCGGGAGCGCCGGGGCATCTGTCGGAACAGCATTACCGCCGCCATACTCGTAGGAAACATTATAGCTGCCACGGTCGAAATATAGAGAAACAACCGTGCTACCGTCACTGGCTATTTTTGTTTCTTCTGCTTTGACGGAAGCATCTGTTTCGTTGAAGCCCTCATAGTCGCGGTGAATGCCGGGAATGGTTTTTCCGGTAATTCCTTTCCCATCGACAGTATCAATCAAAGTGTATTCGTCATTTTCTAGGTTCTGCTGATAATATAGAACCTCAAACGGAATACCATCTTGCGGATACCATATGCCAGTTATTTCTACGTCTTTAGCTGGCATTGTAAATGCCCCGTCAGTAACCGTTGTATCGGTCGTAGACCAGCCGCCGAAATCGTAGCCTTGCAGCGTTGGCGCGGTCGTAGAAACCGTCACAGGCTCACCAAAGCGGTAAGTAGATTGTGCTGGCAACTCTGGCGGCGTTGAATCAGTATCGCCAGAATAAGCATAAGCAACATTGTAGCTGTTACGGTTAAAATATAATTTTAGGACTGTGCTGCCGTCACCGTTGATTATGGTGTTGGCTTCTGCTTCCTTTGAAGCATCTGTTTCAGAAAATCCCTCATAGCTTTTTGCAGGAGCAATAGCCTGAGAATCCGTATACCCTGTGCAATTCTCGGTATCAGTCAAGGTATAATCGTGGTTTTCTAGGTTCTGCGAATAGTATTCAACGGTGTACGGTTCTTCCAAAGGAATCCAGTTCCCGACAATATGAACATCGTTATTCGGCATAGCAAAGTTTGATTTACCATCGGACAAGTCCACATCGTCAGAAGTCCACCCGCCGAAATCGTAGCCTTGCAGCGTGGGCGCGGCTGTATCGACGGTGACAGTTGATTCATACCGTGCTGTTTTAGTTGCTGGTAAGTCAGGAGCATTGAGAGGGGTTTTGTTGTAGCTGTAAATGATATTTGGAGTATTGCGGTCATAATGAAGCTTGATAACCGCAGAACCATCCCCGTCAATTGTAGTCGGGTCATTCAAAGAATCAGAAGACAAATGGAATCCCGTGTATTTATCGTCAAGGCCATCCATATCTATGTTGCTTGTGATTTTTGTATCAGTCGTGCCTTGTTTCGTTAAAGTGTCTGCATCTGATTGAATGTAATCATCGCCAGTTATCGGCTGCTGGTAAAACTCCACAGAGTAAGGTGTGTCAGTGCGAGGTATCCAATTACCAGTAATTGATATATCCTTATCTGCCACAGTAAATGAGCCAGTTGAAAGGTCGGTATCCTGTGATTCCCAGCCGCTAAAGTCATAGCCGGGAAGTGTCGGAGAGTCAGCCACATTCACGGTTGCTCCACACCTCTGTTTAGATGAAGCAGGTGCAGAAGGGGCTTTAGACGGAACGTTGCCAGAATAAGCATAGTTGACGTTAGCTGTTTCAATATCGTAGTACAGTTTTAAGACAGATGTTCCACTTCCGCTAATAGTTGTCTTATCAGCTTTCGATGCGTCAGTCAAATGAGCGTGTGGATACTTATTCTCTAACGAGAGAACAGTTGATGAATCAAGCGAATCAAAAATTCGTTTATCCGTAGTACCCTTACCGCTAATGGTATCGCTGGTTTGCTCCGTATAGGTGCCATCAACATTTTGAAGGTAAAATTTCACGCTGTAAGGCGTATCGTTTCGCGGCGCACCTGTGCCATAAAATACTACGTCGTTTGCAGGAACAACAAATCTGCCGTTTGATACATTTGCATCAGAAGTAGTCCAGCCTGAAAAAGTATATCCTTGCCCCACCGGGGCAGAGCGCACAGAAACCGTTTCACCGCCTAGAGCAGTTGACGAACCAGAATGACTTCCATTGTAAACATAAGA
The DNA here is from genome assembly GCA_000283575.1 of Oscillibacter valericigenes Sjm18-20. Taxonomy (GTDB): domain Bacteria; phylum Bacillota; class Clostridia; order Oscillospirales; family Oscillospiraceae; genus Oscillibacter; species Oscillibacter valericigenes. The sequence continues at coordinate 34,761 of AP012045.1, read as the reverse complement.
AATATTGTAATTAGCCGCCCAATATAGGTAGACGTAATAAAAATGATGAGCGCCACCATCCATGATAGCAGTGTGGCTTACAGTTGTTCTTGATCTGACTAAATGTACACTGTTTGTTCCATAGTAATTATTATAGTAGTTACTATAATTATCTAATGCGTATTGTTTTACCAACGCATCATTAAACGTGTCGAAGTCCTCTTTATTCAATCTCACATTTTTGGAAGTAGAAGAACTGGCCGAACCTGATATCCAACTACCTACACCGGGAGAAATATTCTCATAGCGGCAATTCATTATGATAGAACAGTCTTGGTAAGCTTGAATTGTGTCCGCTTTGGCTGGGATAGTAATAAACGTTGAAAACAAGGAAAACACCAGAAACAGTAAACTTGTCCTTTTTATCCACTGTTTAAAGGGCATTTTGTGTGTGCTTGAAATCTTTATAATTTCAATTTGTTGCGAGTGATAAACCACTTTTTGCTCTTTGATTATCATGTTAATCCCCTTTCTGTGATTGTTGACGTTATACATAAAACAGCCATAGTAGTTACGCTCCCATCTCTTTCTTTTTCTCCTTTTCTTTCAGTTTTTGTATCATCCCGATTCCTTTTTGATAACTGCGTATAGCAGCGTTTGCTTCCGCAAGAGATTTAAGCTGATACAAGCAGATACACAGCTTACCACTATGGTCTTTGCTGCCCATGTCCGCAATGTAATACATTTCTGCATCCTCGTAATACACGCTCTCGCCATTTTCAAGTTGGCGAAAAACAAGGACTGCATTTTCATCAAGGGCAAAAGCTGAGTTGCCTGCTGGTTCGCCCAAAGCGAAATAAGTAGGTTGCACTTCTTGATACGTTTGACCTTTTTTAAAAATCGCCTGCTCCTTTCTGTGAGTTAAAATGTACATAATACTTTCCCCTTTCTAAATCGTAATTCAAAGCCGCAATCTTACGTCCTCACCGTGAGTATGCTTTAATAATTCATAAGGCCATATCCAAAAACGACAGAGGATGAAAGCAAGTATTTTTTTGTTCTGCAAGTATCTCCGCTATTACCCTCCACCGTGTAAACGTATTTACCGTCTGAGCCAATAACAAGCCCCGTATGGTCTGGCTTCCCGTCTCCTTGCCAATCAAAGAAAATAACGTCGCCCGCCACAATATCTGTATAACCGCCCGCAGCAAAACGTCCTGCGCTTTGAAAATATGAAACGCCGCGCGAACAGGACGAATATTTTACTTCGTCGTGTCCCGTTTGGTTCATGCACCAGCTTACAAAGCAAGCACACCACTCTACGCGAGAATGAAATCCATACCAACTCCAATAAGGTTTCCCGCCTACATTTCCAACCTGTGTTAAAGCCGTGTCGATTACAGCCTGATTTCCAGTCCGCGAACCGTTTACCCAGTTTACGCCGGATAAGTCTTCCTTTTTTAAACTTCCGCAATAAAGCTGACTTACTTGATTGATATACTCTTGGCAAATATCGTAGTAATCCTTCAACTCTTGCAGTTGTCTTTCCTGCTCATCGGTACGATTCGTGACACTCGCAAGCTGGTCTATTGGCTGTTCAAAGTAGGTGTAAAGAAGTTCATATAGCCCGTCCATATTGAGGGTGAATGTAAGTACATCATGTCCCCCACAATACCGATAGCCAGAACAAGCAAAATGCGCATCACCATCATCGTCGTACCAGTAATAGCAGCAATCCGGGCAGGTATAGGAACTGTGTGTTCCGGTTATAACATTAGGGCAATCATCTAACGCATGAATGCTACCGCAAGAATGGACATGGTAAGTCCCGCTTCCGTCAAAGTGAGATTGGCCGCAATATTCTACTGTTGCAACTTGGTCTAATCGGAAAAGCTTATTAAAAAGTTTCTGTAGTGTCGCCTTTGCCTGTTCGTCAGTTGGCGAAAGTTGAAAATCTTTCAAGAGTACGGCGTTAAAAATTGGCTGTATGATATTTTCAAGTTCTTCTTCGGTGTAAAAAACATCTGATATTCCGCTGATTGATAACCCGTTTGAACTGCACATAAGAATTTCATCACTGTCATTTGTTTTGAACCTTACAAAATCATATACCCCGCCGTTGGCTTCGACGTTGCTGTTCATTGTGTTATAAAGGTCATTGATATACTTAGTTCGCATTGCAGGTAATCCAAAAGACGGGTCTGAAATATAAGTTCGTATATCGTGCTCCGAAAATGTTCCATCCCCGTTGTTCGTGTCAAATAACCCGCTGAAAATGCCGCCAATTGCTACTACAGGAGCAGCAAATATTCCATTGAACGCTGAAAACAGAATAGCAATCAAGAGAATAGGCACTATTATTTTACGCCCCACCGCTTTTGCAAAATCCACAAGTGCAGATACAACCGATTTGCCGGCATTCATCACAGCAGAAGCAGTTTTGTTTCTAGCCCGATTCCACGCCGCCCGTAAGCCTTTCTCGCGGACAAGCGATGCAGCATTCCACGTCCCTTTCCCAAACTTGCCAACGCCCACCACAGACGTTTTAACAACTCTCCCCGCAAGCCGTCCTGCTACCACCGATGTACGAATCCCGTAATTTGAAAGCATGACACCGTTGCCAACGCCCTGTAACATCATGTCGTTTGAGTTAGACAACATCCCAGCTATTTCGAGTGATATACCGCTTGTCATTTTTGGGATTTTTGGAAGCCCTTTGTGAAAAGTAAAAACCGCGCCTTTAGCGCCGAAGTGGACAACGCCCGCCGTGCCGATTTTTGCTCCCTTTAACGCCATTATTTCAGCTGCTGTTACCGTTTGTTGAACAATCGCGCCAGTGGGCATTTCCCTGATAACGGAGAATGTGTGTTTCGCAGCTTCGCCAGTTGCCACAACGCCTGTTTTAAGCTTTGAAACACCATTCCTTACCTTTTTTACGCCATTTATAATGCTGTGCGAAGTCGCTGTGTGTAAAAGCCCAGTATTGTTTGCTTCTTGGAAAAGCAAAGTTTGAACCTGCTTTGGCGTTACGGAAGCCATAGCGCCATGAAGTATTCCCGCCGTTCTTGTTACAGTCACAGTGGCTTTTCCCATTGTGTCTACAACATCCCACGTTCCCTTGCCTACCTTCATCATCGTATCTTTTGTCTTACCGACAGCAGTAGGAAGATTTTTCACTGCATTGATTACAAGTGAAGAAGATGTCTGAGCGGTTTTAAATCCAGCGTATCCTGCAACGCCAGCGGTTACAAAACCGCCCGCCGTCTGTGTTCCAAAATCAGAACCGCTTCCTAACGCCCCCTCCGCTCTTCCAGCAAGCGCCCCGCCGCCACTCGTGAGTAGGTTTCCCGTACTCTGCGTAAGCGTTAGAGTAATTGGCTTATTGGAGTACGCTCCAATCGCTTCATAAAAGCTTGCCTTTGCTTCTATTCCTGTGTTCTTAATTATATTGGTTGGATTATAAGTCCCAGCAAGCGCAGCTTGTTCAGCCCGTAATTCAGCCGCCTTTGCCGTTGCCGTGCTAGTAGAAACGCTTGAAGCGTCAACGCGAATGCGGTTGTTATCATAGCGTCCAATAGAAACAGAAGTAAAATATGCCATTCCTAACGTAGTACCAGTTTGCGGTGCTTTTCCTGCGACAGCCTGTGTGGGACTTTTTGCCTTTTGTTCGTCCTGCGTTTGATTTTGAGCGGCAAGGGAAGAATTACCTTGGTGCGTAGGAGAGTGGCCTACGTCAGTTTTCGTAGCACTATGGCTTACTCCTTTCGGTTTAATATCATTTGCCACGGTTTAGCACTTCTTTCATTCAACGTTTTATCAAGTCGTATTCCCCACGGGATTTACTCACCGTGAGGAATACGTTTTTAATTACGAAACAGCTTCATCGCAAACGTGGTTTATCGGTTGGTCGATTTCTTTGTCCGGCGATGCGTCTGGCGTAGAAGACGAGAGCATGATTTTCTTGATTTCCTTTTCAATATCTTTTCGGTTTTTGCTTTCGTCGAACCTTGTAGACATGAGTTTGTAAAGATAGCTGTCTTCTGGGAAACGGTCAACGAACGGGACAATAACCTTTTCTGCAAAAAGCAATCCGCTTCCGGCATCTGCCCCCGTCACGTAGCCCATTTGTGTTTCCGAAATTTTGAGCATACCCGCAAGGAGTTTCAAGTCCTCATTGTTTTGATTGAGCATCATAATGAAGTCAGAGTTTCCAATCATGCCCCTAGCCTGTTCAGATTTCAGCAAGTCTTCAACATTTTGCGTCATACCCGTAATGCAAAGGCCGTACTTTCTTCCTCTCTTATAAAGTTGCTTCAAGAAATTCGCGCTGTAATAGCTTTTGAACATGACGTGAATTTCATCAGCGTAGCAGTATGTACGGACATTCCGATTTTTGTTTTCAACCATTCTGTTCCATATAAAGTCAAAAACAATGATAAGGGCAATCTGGACAAGCTGATCTCCCAAATCACGGACATTAAAGACAACAAGGCGGTTATCTAACGCAACGTTTGTCTTGTGTGCAAACACATCCATAGAGCCTTTGGTGTAGTATTCTACACCCTCCGCCACCTGTCTTCCCTCCGGGCTATCCTTTTCCTTGTCAAGTTCGTCCTGCAAATCCACCAGCGTAGGAATGTATTCAGTATCAAAGTCATGTTCGAGGTATTCCTTGTAGCAGCGATACACGCAGCGGTCAACAATGGTCTTCTGTACAGGCGTAATATTAGTTGTGTCTGCGCCGTTTCCGACGCTTATCATCCGCTCAACAATGGACATGATGTAGTCAGACTTCTTTTTCATTGCCTTTTCTTTCTTTACGGAAAGTGGAGTATCCGCGCTATCATCCTCGTCCAGGCCATAATCCTCGTTCATATCCATAGGATTTATGTAGCAAGTGCTGTCTGCACTGATTTTAAGCACCGTCCCATTAAACGCACGGCAGAAATCGCCGTACTCATTTTCCGGGTCGATAATTAAAATGCTGGTCTTGCCGTCGTGTAAAAGAACATTCAGGATTTCGCGCTTGGTTGCAAAGGACTTGCCAGAGCCAGAAGTTCCCAATACAAATCCAGACGGAGTTTTCATGCTTAAACGGTTTACAATTACAAGATTATGGCTAATTTGGTTCAGTCCGTAATAGTAGCCGCCGCTCTGAAATAACTCTTGATTGCTGAATGGCATTAAGATTGATGTACTTTCCGTGGTAAGAGTTCTTTCTACGCTTATGTCTTCCGGGGAATATCCGAAAGGAAGTGTAATTTTCATTGCTTCTTCCTGTTGGTATTTAAGAGTCATAAGCTGGGCTGTATATTTTCTGGCTTTGCCCTCAAGAATTTTGCAGTTTTCGTCTAGTTCGTCAGCATCTTTGCCATGCACCATCAGCGTTGTTGTGACAAAGAACATTTTCTGATTTTTATTCATCATATCATCGTAAAGCGCTTCCGCCTGTGCATTTGCGTCTTTAATGCTATGCTGAATAGTTTCAGGCGAGTAACCAGCTTTGATAGCTCTTTTTTCAGCTTCAATTTTGTCTTTTTCGATACCCGTAAGCTGCTTTTTGACGATACGCAAGCCCTTGTCCTGCGCCACAGGCTGAATGTTCAGCGTCGTAGTTACTGGGAAATCATTGTCACACAAGTCATAGAAAAATTCATCCGAAAGGCTTGCCGGAAGATTGCAAAGAAATAAGACGCGATAATGTTCATCCTCAATGGTAAAATCCTTCGTGCTAAATTCAAAGCCAGTTGGAGCAATATAATCCTTGCTGCTTATTCCCTGCGCCTTGATAAACTCAAAGTCGATGTTCAATTCGCCCTCATGACCATAACGGAATTTATCGTGGTAGTAAGAAAGGCGTTCTTCAGTAGATAGATACTTACCATCACTTCCGATACGGCGCAAGTTGTCAATAATCTCCGCGTCTATTTTATGGAAGCGAAGAAGTGCTTCAATCGGCGTGTCAGCGTCGATTGTAACAGTGACAAACTTTTCAACTTGAATATCATTTCTGCCCGCCATAAGTTGACGGCGAAGAATGTTGTTGTATTCTTTACGATGCCCGTCATATTCATCGCCAACCATAGGATAGAAAATTTTACGTTCCTGCTCCTGCTTGGAAACAATTCGATTGTCAATGCAGAAAGAAAATGACATGTCATCCGAAAAGTAATTCAAAAATTCTCCCAGTTTGCAGAAAATAGTGACCTGTTCATCCTCTTTTCCTGTGCGATAGTTAATATCACGCATCCTGTAAACTTTGCTGAACTTATTTGGCTTAACCTCAAACAGTCCCTCTTCATAATCCCCAATATAAGGAATAGTCTGTGCTGTGGTGCGAGGGATGGTTGTTCTCGCGGTTCTACGTTTTTGCATTTGCCCGTTTTTTTTGGCAACAGCCTTTTTCTTGGCTTCCATCGCTTTTTTCTTTTGTTGAGCCTGTTTTAAGTTCCAGTTTTTCAGAATGCGCGCTTCTTTTTTCGACGGATAGTAATGGGCATCGCCTTTCATATTCTCTTTAATTGCTTCTGCTTGTTCCTGTAACTTTGGCTTTTTTAAATTTCTCGATACTTGCAGATTGTCTTTATCCTTATCCTCTCTATGTTTTCTTCGCTTGCCGCCGCCCGTGCTTATTTTACTCACGGTGAGTAGGCTGGCGGTAGTTGCGTCATAATGAACATTGCCGTTTGCCTGTTCTTCTTCTGTCAGAACAGCCCGTTCAAGACTTGCCTGATAGCTTTGTTTCATCATCTTTCTCCTTTCTCTGCCATTTTTAGGTGAATCTTCTTTTATTGCTTGGTTCTGCCAATCTCTAAACGCATTATCAACTTTGAACTTGCGTTTCGTCGGGAAAAACAATTCATATTTAAAAAATGCAACGATAAATTTTTCCATTGGCATTCCATTAAATTTAAAAAATCCGATTGCCACGAGAGGAACGGCGACAAAGATTACGAGCCACGATAAAACATCGACGGGAATGTATTTAATTCCATAGTAATAAAGTGGCACGCAGATCAGCAGCGCAAGCAGCGTGGAAACGAGTTGTCTCGCCGTTAATCCAAACATGATTCTCTCTTTATATTTGCGAATTTCTTCTGGTATTCTTACCGCAATCATTTTCTCACTCCTTTACATTGCATCCAGTATGCCTTTCGACCAACTGCCGCATTTCACAACAGCCATAACTAAGGTGATTGCTCCCAAAAGCATTGTATAGACCAAATCGGTAATGGCGGCATTTGCATCTCCGCCCCCAGCTATTCCCGCAAGCGTTCCCGACACCGCACCGCCAATAATTACATCGAACAAGCGCATAACAATAATCATCATTACGCCTTGTAAACAAACGGCGATAAAACTCTTGAAAAATTTCTGTGTGATTCGGCTTACACCGCCGCCATCCCCGTTTCCCAGTGGGAAAAAGGAACATGGCACAGGACTTACAACCAGATAAACGTAGAGTTCAAACATGCGTCCGTAAGCAATTACCTGAACCATAAGCCCGCAAATTTTTATTGCCATCAACACGATAAACGTTGAAAGAAACATGCCTAAAATGTTTCCAAATCCGCTTACGTTACCAACGAGAGGTGTTAAGTAACTGGCCGTCTGTGAGCCTAACGTAGACCCCCCGCTTGAAAGGCTTGTTATCCACTCTTGCGCTTGTGCGTAACAGGCTTGTAAAAAAGTTGGGGCAATATCAATACATACCTTTGAAAGAACCACCTTAACGCCCAGCTTCAACCCGTGTTCCCATTTGATAATGTCCACTTTTGACAAGACTTCCGCTGTTTCTATCAGCAGGCAAATTCCAATAATGGTATAGCAGAAAGGCCGTAACGTTGAGGATAATGCCACCACGCTGTTCCAATCGCCTAGTCCGCTAGTAAGTACGCCCGTTGCGCTTGAAAGCATACTGTCAAAGCCGTTCAACGCGGAAGTCATAAGTCCTAAAAGCCAATCTCGTAATGCGTCTAGCACCCGCTAACGCTCCTTCCCTTTATGTTTAATTAAAGCCGTGCTGCCGTATATCGGCAACACGGCTTTCTAAGTAAACGTTTTTTACTTTGTGTGTCTCAAATGATTTATGCGAAAAATGTACCAGTAAGAGCCGCAACGCCACCAACAATAGCACCAGCAATCAGTGTTTGAATGCCGCGAGATTTCTGTTCTGCATCATCGGACTTCCAGCCCAATCCAAACATAATGCCGCCGACGAACATCACAACACCGCCCAAACGAGTAACCCACGTCTTAATGAGGCCAGCAACAGTAGTCCACAGAGATTCAGCGCTGCTGGCACTTGCAATGCCCATAAACATAATAGAAAGCATTGCAATGCAAATGATAGCGTTGCTGTGCCTGTTCAGGAAATTGCCCATTTTTTCCAATTTCCCATTTTCTACGCTCCCGGTGTTATTTATTGCGATCATATCAGTGTTTTTCATTTGAAGTACCTCCACTTTCTTTTCATTGTTTGTATTTTTCAACTTGCACAGAGGGTTAGGCAGTTGCATCAGGGGCAGTTATTTGTAATTCTGTAAACTCGCTTAAAATGCCATTTAATTCGCTGCTTAAATCGCCAATATCATCTTGCGCAATTTCTTCCTCTCCGTCTTCATCCAATGTGAACCCGTCAGCGTTTGGCAGGTTTTCTACTGTGCCGTCATTCACGTTAAGCAAATTGTCCGAAATCGGTACAGCGCAAGAAACCATTTGAACAGCCGCTTTTGCAACCTCTGTAACGTCTGTTTCTAACCTGTATTCATTTTTTCTTACCTCTCCCTCAATTTTATCTTTTATATTTTTAACCGTTTGCTCGACGGCAAGTAGCCTGTCCACTTCATTATCCAATTCATCGTTGTCAAGGGCATTAAGAAGCAGGTTGGCCTTATCTTCCGGCAGTTCCCCGTCATTTACCGCAAGAACGCTATCCGCAATAGGGGCAAGATGTGGGAATGCTTGTCCAGCCCTGTTAAGCAATCCTTTAATGTCAAATGACATTTGAATTTCATCTGCTCCCTCGTTTACGCGCTCCATAATTTTGTTGGCATGTGCCGTAACGCGCGCTTTCATTTCATCCTCACGGTGAGTACGTTCGATTTCCTTTTCCTTTTTTGAAGTAGGTGGTTCGGGTGGCTCATACTCATAAGAGTAAGCCTTGTTTGCATCGCTGGTGAACTTGTAGTTTGGGTGACTCGTGTAGTCGTATTTGTCGCTGTAGAACGGGTTTCTTCCGCCCACGACAAGCAAGCAGTTTTCTTTAGGCAGCTTGCGAATTTCGGCGGTGTCCATAAGGTCGCGCCCAATAACATCAAAGTTCTGCGAACTGCTTCCGCTTCTCCCTCGTGTTCTCCCTGTTGTTCTTTTATCAAAAGTGCCTTTACCCAACAATTTTGACATATATTCCAGCGTATCCATGTGGGTAATGCTTCCGAGATATAGGAGTGTGTTGCAGTTATCTACGATTACGCCCCATTCGTCCTTATACATATTTTTAATCTGTTCCAGTGATTGAAGTACAGGCACAATACCTATGCCAAAAGAACGTGCGTAAGCAAGAATTTTGACAAATTGCGGAATAGTGCAGGTGTTGGCAAATTCGTCAAGTATAAAGCGAACCGGGATAGGAAGCCTTTGTCCATCGTGTTTGTGTACTTGCGTAGCGCAATATTGAAGTTCTTGGAACATTTGAGTAAAAAGCATACCTGCAATGAAATTAAATGTAGTGTCCGTTGGCGGCACAACAACGAATATCGCAGTAAGTTCCTCACCCAGCCTATCAAGGTGCATCGTGTCATAGCTGAATATACGACGCACCGCGCTTGTTCTAAACGGTGCAAGGCGGGCTACGGCAGAAATTACAATGGACTTTGCTGTTTTGCCGCTTGCCTTTTCTCGGAACTCCTTGTATTGCTGAACGCCTATATTCATCGTACCTGCGTTATGATGTAACGTATCAGCGGCATTAAGGTTTTCTTCAAATATCCTTGCAAAGTAGTCAAGGTCGCTATCCCTATTGTCGTTTTCTTCCTCAATTTTAAGTTTAGCAATAAGGGAAAGAACTGTGTTCATATTTCGTTCTTCTATAGGGAATCCGTCACAGGTAAAGAAAAATACTGCCTGTAAGAAAAGCCTTTCAGCTTTGTCCCAAAATGGGTCTGAGCCGGTTTTTTTCTCGCCCCCGTCTGTATTGATGATAATTGCTTCGATAAGGGAAAGGACTCTTTCCTCATAGCCCTCGCGTTCAGGATGAATATAAACAAAAGGATTGTAGCCGTCCGAACGCTGCTTGTTGTCAAGGTTGAGAACGCGGAGTTTGAATCCCTTGACTTTTTCAAGAAAATATCCGGCTTTTTCAAGGATTTCACCTTTTGGGTCTGTGAGGACTAAAGAGGAATGCGCCTGTAAAACGTTCGGCATAACAAAGCCGCGCGTCTTACCCGAACCAGCGCCGCCCAAAATCAGAGTATTGTTATTGAGGACGTAGTTGTAAATACTAATACGCTCCGTTTTAGTAAATAGGGCATCTGCATTTTCGTACTTTTTGTTGATGGCAGCAATTCGGCCTTTGCTTGTGTAGAACACTTGCAGGGATGTATTCTTTCGATTTTCCGCTTCACGAATGGCTCTGCGTTCTTCTTCATTTGACGTGATTGTAATTCCCTTTTGACGCTCCGCTTTGATTTCTGCAAGGTCGTTTTGATACTGCTTTTCAATTTCATTTGGTTTCCATGCTTCAACCAACGTATTTTTAAGTTTTTCGCTTTCTTCTTTTTCGATTGCATCAATTTTTTTCGCTGCTTCCAACGCAATTTCTTTTGCTGCTGTTTTCTGCTCCTGATTGAGTTTTTTTCCTTCCGGTTTATTGTCTTCTTCCCATTGCCGCACCCGCGCAATTCTCGCGTTCTTGATTTCCGCGCTGTTTTTATTGCATGTAGCATAGACTTTTTTCTTTGCAAAATATCTGCCAAGTCGTGTTCTGACTTGTCTAGCCTGTTTTATTTCTTTGTTCATAATAGTGATCGCAAACAGATCACTTATATCTTTTTGCGTTCCCCATTTCGCCGTTCCGTATTCTTTGCCAGTAATGTAATTCTTCTTAGATGTAAACCAATACGCAACGCTGATAAACCATATGAAGCAACCCCACATCAGGGATTGCTTTACATTATTGTTCCACGCTATTTCAATCGGATGATACGTCAGTCTGTCATTTAAGCAGTTAAAAAAGAGATTGATTGTTTCCGCCGACTGTTTTGTAATTCCCTGTGCCGTTTCCTGTGCTGCTTTATCCGTCAGCGCCATGCCGACGTTAAGGGAGAAAAAAATAACTGCAATTAAGGCTATGCCAGCAATAATTAAGTCTAATGACGATTGTTTTTTTGGCTTCATTCGTTCAACTTCTTTCCGTCCTCACGGTGAGGATATTATCTATCGTCTCTGGAAGTTGGCGTAGAAATCTGTTTCGTTGTTTCGCGTTCTTTTATATCCACGCCTTTCCCCACATCTTTCTTTGTCTCGTTAATTTCGCCCTCATATTCCGCCATTGTGTGATGAGTTTCATTCACGCCGTCAACGCGCTCATCACGCCCGCCGTCTTGCTTTTCAGCATTTTTTGCATTTTCTATTGCTTGCTGTTTCAGGCTTTCCAAACCAGCCCGCATACTCTCAATTTCTTTTTCGGCTTTGTCGGCGGTTTCTCTCATTTTATCCGCCATTGGGGGATATTCCGTAAATTCAATCTCATGTCTCAATTCATGAAGCGACTGTTCTTTTTTGGAAATATTGGCTTTTAGATTGCCGATTTTTTCTTTATCCTGTGGAAGCAAAACAAGCTGCTGCTCTTTATCTTTTGTTCTGACTTCTTGTTCGGCCTGCACCGCATTGATGTTTTTTCTCTCGGCAATCAGGGAACTTTCCAATTTAACCGCTGCATTATATTTTTCTTGAATTTTATCAAGTGCTTCCTGCGCTTTAGTCCCCTCCGGCGTTCCCTGTGAAACAACGAGTGCTTCGCTTCTTGCAATTCCGATTTCGCCCTCTATTTCAGATAATTCCTTGTAGTTGGTAATTTGCTTGCCAATAACCGTAGCTTCTGCAATAGCCGCTCTCTTTGCTTCATCCATGCCATCAGTCATAACAAGCGCTTTCCCCGTCTCCTTATCTAATACCGCACCATCCTTATAAACAGCGTGACACTCGTCCAACTTGGCTTCCAGTTTACTTGTTATAGCTTCGTAGTTTCTGCCCTCTTTGCCCACCTGCAAGGCATTAAGTTCTGTTTCGTTTTGCGTCTTATAGTTCTCTCGGTAGGCTTCAACCTCATTAAGCGAATAGAACTTCATGACCAAATCACTCATGCCGCCCTTGTCTCGCATAACAGCTTTTTCTTGAAACCAGTAATTACTTGGTCTTCCGTCAAAGCGTCCATCGTTTGTCGCGTATACCTGCTTAGTACCGTTGTATACTTGATAATCAGTTTTGATATATTCTCGGTCTTCGTAGGTATCATTCTTGGCTGTACAAACGATATATTTTGACGGATCATTTGCATCAACGACATAGCAAGTTGTATCTTTGTCGATTTTACCGCCTGTCCAGCGGTCAAGGGCTTCACTAAAGGAAACGCCACGCTGCGTTTCCCCGTCAACAGCTTTTTCACATACTCCCCTGCCCTGTTCGACATTCATATCCTTGCTGTGTCCTTGACGGATTTCTTCTTTCTGCCGTTCAAGTTCTTCTATAACCAGTTTGTCTTCTTCTGAAAGGTCTTTCGGTTGACCAGCTGGGTTTTCCAGCCCCTTAATTTTGTTGATTTCCTCGTCGATACGGTCAATTTTCTTTTCATCGTTCATCAGGTCGATAAGCGTTGCCATTTTAAGCAAGTCGCTCTGGCGACACTCGACGATATACATTTTGTTTCCATTCATTTCACGTTCTCTCATATCCTCGATGCCAGAGAATAATATGTCCTCGCGTTTGCAGCGCTCAGAAAGTTCTTTCATTCCCATTTCATCAAGAGAAATACCGCAAGCAGTAAGAGGAACGCCCGCTTTTACTAATTCCTTGTGATTAGCGTAGCCAGTTTTTCCCTCGATTTTTTCAACAAATTTCTTATGCTCGGACTTCGCCTTTGCTTCTCCATACTGCTCTTTTTTGAGTTTGTAATCAGCAGAAGAACGCTCTCGGATAAGTTCATAAATTTTATTAAGCAAAGCCAGCAGCGCGTCCAACAGCTTCATAAGGACATTGCCGCTCATATTAAGGCCAGCATTGCCCACTTCACTGCCAAAGTCTGACATAGTTGTGTACCCCCTTCAATTTCGCTTATACATAAATGTATTGTATTAACAATACAACACATTATACGCTAAAAAAAAGCAGAATGCAAGGTTAATAAGCACGGATATATCAGTTTTTATAATTATTTAAGTGAAAACTTATGCTACGCAATCAGCCTATCGCAGAACCGAGAAACTTCTTTTTTAAAAGCCCTGTTCTCGCAATGAGCAGCTATGTACAAAAGTAGCAATAGCACATTTGCGTGAAAATCATCTATCCCAACGCACCCATTCTTTTCCCATATCAAAGGCGCACCAGCAGGAAGAAAGCCCGCGTTAATTACAACAGAAACATCGCCATTATCAAGCGTCTGTTCTGCAATGTTATACGGCTCTTTTTTTAGAGACGTATAAAAGTCCAGTGGAGACACGCCCGCCCACTGAAGCCACTGAAAAAAGATCTTTTCGATTTCTTTTGAAACATCGCTATACTCCCTGCCCTTTCCCTGCATAACAATCTTTTTTCTTCCATCACTCTTTTTAAAATTACGTTTCATCGTTCATTCGTCCCTTTCTCTTTTTGTACTTTGTTTTCATCTTCTCTTTCATCTGTAACATGAATAACTAGCTTTTCAAATTGTTTAATTGCAGCATCGTCCCCGGCACCGTGTTCCCTATCAATTCTGTCAAACGTTCTCATACAGTTTTCAAGTTGCGCCATTTGGTACAGCGTTTTTTGAACATAACCATTGATAAGGGATTGCTTTGTTTCAAACGTAGAAACTTTTTCTTTAAGTGTTTGAAGCCCTTGCGGAGTATCAATTTTATACTTTTCCATCGTCTCCGTGTATTGTTTGAGCAGAACCTTGTCCGTATCATAGCTTTCCATAATGTAGGCAATATCTTTTTGCTTATGCTGCATTTTTTCTCTAATGGCAGTCGCCTTTTCAGGCAGCAAAAGAACGCCTTTCAAGTGAGCAATCATTTTCCCAGCGTCAGTGAATCTCTGGATAGTGTTATCGTATTTATCTTTGTTTGCTTTATACAAATTGATGATTTGCTGGTAACTGTAAATATTGTAATGTTCGGTATAACTTAGGCACTGGAAGCTGCTTCTTATTTGAGCAACAAGTCTTTCTTCTACCCGTGGTGAAATACTATATTTTCTACTTGGATGTTTTTCCTGCTGCTGAATAATTTTGTGAAGCCGCTCCGTGTTGATAAGTCCCCGAACTTGGTTATCCTTTATGCGAACATCGGCAAGCAGCTTCTTTTCAGCTTCCGTCCTTGGCACTGTATCGTAAACGTCGCCGCCTGCGCGAACAGTTTTAAAACTATCATCAATCTGTGAAAGATCGGTTTTCCCGTATGCGTAACTCTCGAACAAAGGAATCGTTTTGCGTATAAACGTTACTTCCTCACGGTGAGTATCGTGTTCTTTTTCTTTAAAGCTGAAATATTTTTCAAGGTTTTCCCTAGTATAAAACCTGCTCGTACCAATCTTATCTTCGCGTGTAGCTTTGTCCTGTAGCGGTGCTTGAAATGATATATGAGAAAGCCATTCGCCGTTATTCTTTTTATCTTTAATTGTGTAGCCCATATCGCGCAATCTATCGAGTAATTCAAAATATGTTTTACAGGCCGGGAGCAGATTGTCAATATCGGATTGAATAACAGTTCTATTGCTTTCTCTTTTCTCGTTTGCTTGCTCATAAGCCGGTGTGTTTCGGTAGCTTCTCACATCATCCGTAGTGGCTTCCCCAGCTTCTCTTTTACGAATGATTTCATTCTTTCTGTCCGTTGGTTCGTAGTATCTTGTTTTGCCATCCTTATCCTTGTACTTTATAAGATTCATGTTCCTTGTCTTTTCAAGAACACTCAATCCATATTCTTCACATAATCTATCAGATACTTTCCTAATCTCACGTTTAGTTCTGTGGCAATCGTTCCACTTTTTACCCTCTTTATTCCACGCGCTTATAATTAAATGGTTGTGGATATTATCGGTGTTAACATGGGTAGATATAGTCACCGTAAAGCCTTTAAAAACTTCTTCTGCAAGTTTTCTTCCAATTTCATTTGCCGTTGCTGAATCAACCTCATGTCCATTAAAACTTTGATGAAGATGCCACATTACAACTTCACCGCCACACTTTGTCTTTCCGCTACAATTATTTTTTCCGCTGTACTTATCCCGCAGAAATGAATATTGAGCCATCAGCTTACTCTTGTCAATGCAGTTAATTGTTGTTGTCGTTGTGAGATATTTTACGTAAAGTTTTTCACACGCTGAAAATGAAATATAAGGGACATCCTTTCTAATTTCACTTTCATCTGTAATTTGGACTACTTTATCAGATATTACATATTGCAACGCTTTTTCAGGCGTTGTTGTTATCATATGAATTTCCGTTGTTGCCACAATCATTTCCCCCTTAAAAATTGGTCGCATTCCGCAAGCAGTTCCATATAGTTGTCGTAGAGGGAAAGGAAGTCTCTTTCGTCTATCGTTTTATTTGAATTAGCGCGAACAGCAACTTGATTTATATTATTTCCAATTCGATTTAATTCATATTCTATTTTTTCTCCAATTGATTTTGAAAATACAGTCCTTTCATGTGCCGCGCCGAATAATATCATGTTTCTGATATAGTCAGATTTTGTAAGTTCAGCTTCATCAGCTTTTGCTTCTAATATTGCAAGTTCTTCATCGAGAAGATATACGTTTAACTTTCTTTTCCTTTTCCTATTTTTTTCTTCCACGCGCCCAGCACCTTTCACAAAAATAGCAACGCTATAATGTATAGTAGAATGTAACAAATAGCCTTTATGAAATTGCGCATTCTTCCGCTATAAACGGCGGAACAGAAATAAATACATGCAGCAGCAGATAGCAAAATCAAATAGTAAACAAAATCCAAAATGTATCTCCATCCTCACGGTGAGTATTTAATTGCAGCACGGCGTTGCTGCAATCGTTTTAATTTCAGCGCCGTCTGAAATTAAGCAGGGGTATTAGGGGGTGCAACCCCAGCTATCGGTTTACCGAAAGCGACTAACAAGCGGCATGTGTACGAAACGAAGTGGGAGTACATATGCCCCTGCTTGCTAAGAAGCAATTCAACCATTTATAGGATAAAACAAAACTGAGAAAATTGCAAGTGCTACGCACTTTTCATTTTCTCAGTATAGGATATGTTGAATTGCAAGCGCGTACCGCGCCGCCACTCTACACGCCCCCTCCTGCTTCGCTGTTTAAATTACACTCTCAATATTTTAACGGTGAAACGAAAAATATTCAGAAACCTTATCAAAAATTAGATTCAATGCAAAAGCAGCAAAAGGAAGAATGACGAACAAACAGACAAAGGTTGTCTGTTTGATTTCCGCAAAAGGAACTCCCGCTTTAAGCTGAATTAGTGTTTTGTAAATGCAGTATAGACCGTAAGGAAGTCCAATTGAAGTAATATAGCCCGCAAACTTAAACGCGCAAGCTACAATATGCGTAGCAATAGATAGCGGCGTATATAGAACATATTTTGCCGCATGAAAAGCTTTGTCCTTTGCAGCGTCACGCTTTTTTTCATTTTCAACGTGTTTATCAATATACTCTTGCATCTTCTTCTTTTCTTCTTCGCTTACAAAACGAATTTCATTACTCTTGACCATGTAATAGTACCCACCTTTCAAATAAGTTTACGCCCATCAAAATGAACAGCACAGTACCGAATCAGCGTGGATATTTTCATGCTGTACTCTGTTGCATATTTCAACAGTTCCGCATCCTCTGCGGTATTTAAGATTCTGACCTCAATTCTGCAAGTTCTATTTGTCTTTTCTGCGGCATCGGTAATAAAATCAATCCGCTTGTTTTTTTCATTAAGAAAAGAGTGACAAGCCATAGAGCAAAACTGCGTCATTGTGCATCCAATGCGTTTTGAAACATCATATATGTGTTTGTATTCTTCACGGGAAAGTCTTACTGACCTACCCGGATTTCTTTCAGCAACGCGAACAATACTTCTTCCGAAATCAGCAACGCTCATATTATATTTGATTGCCAATTCCTTTATAGTCCGCATATCATTTTGCTCAATCAATCTATCGGCCATATGGTTACCGTCCTTTCTTAAATTACGATTGAAAGATAGAGTATTACAACGAAAACAAAGCAGCCAATAAGTGCCGCTATTTCCCCTTTTTTCTTTCCTGTTACCAAAGAGATTATTACGCCAATGTCTACAACAGATAGAACAAAAAATTTCACAATAAACGGAATGCTGTAGCCAGTAGATTTCATTGCGAATACGGCAGCACCAGCCGACGAAAGGTAAAGAACTCCGGCTGCAATTACGATTGCTTTTGAAAGCTTAGTAAAAATAAACCTATTTAACTTTGCTTTCTCTTTCTTTTCAAGTCTCTCTCTTTTCGCAGCTTCGCTATCAATTCCGCCCATTTCTTCTGCAACATATCTGAACCAATCAAACATAGTTTTCCTTCTTTCCTCACCGTGAGTATCAAAATCCGAACATTGCCTTTAATTCCGGCAATTTATCGCAAGGCACGTCTTTCAAAGTACCGTTATCGTAGCCGCAAACGATAAAATCACTTGACATGCGGAACGGTATCACCTCGATGTGATTATTTACGAACTTCGGAAAAAAAACATTTCTGTTAAGATAAGTGTTGTCTCTGGATGTTGGTGCGTTTTCATTCCAGATTGCACATATTCCATTAAGCAAAGCTTCAACGTGAGGTTTTCCGCCAACCAGAATAGATATATCACTCGATTCAAAAAAAACAATTTCTGGAGAACAGCCCTTTTTATAATATAGCGCTTTCACAATGTTACGCCATCCTTTCAGCTGTGTTCCCGATCTTTGTAAACGGAAATATTTGATAAAAAACAATACCGTCAATGTTGTCTCTGGGAACTGCCCCCCACGCCCTACTGTCTACACTCTCGTTTCGATTGTCTCCCATCAGAAAGTATTCATTTTTAGAAAGTGTGACCGGGTTTTTGAGACACCCAGCATTGTTGATTTTTTCGTCTTTATCGCCCGCAAGTGGCGAACCGTCAACATACAAAACGCCATTTACAATTTGCAAAGTTTCGCCGGGAAGACCTACTACTCTTTTTATCACGAACTTCCCATATGCTCTTGCGGTAACAATATCAAAACGCTTGATGCTTTCCAATGAATACTTTTTCTCCCATAGAACATCCCCGTCTGAAAAGGTGCTGCTCATACTCACTCCATCAACGACAACGCGGCTAATCACAAAATGACGAAAGGCAAGTACGCTCAAGACTGTCAAAAGTATCAGTGCTATTTTTAAATAACCCTTTACAGAATTATTTCTTCCAGAACCAGCACCGCAAGAATAGCAGTTATCACGAGAACTCTTACAACTATTTGCTTTATCATCAACGGAATACCGTCTCTTACCCATGCTTCTTTTGTCCTTTCGTCATATGAAATTAAAGCCTTATCCCCCACCGAAACATTACAGTATTTCACAGGACTTTGATAGCTTTGTTTTTCCTCGCCAATCATGAAGCTGTACACTGGATAAGAAACATTTATAAGCTTTCCCCTTATTGCTTTGTTTTCTTCGTTTATCTTTGCAGCAACAACGCCGGAAACAGTCCGAATATTACCCGCCATAAGGCTCTTGTTGTATCGTAAAATTGGAAGTGTTGAGCAAATAGCATACACAGCGGTATAGATCAGAACAGCGCCGCCCAAAGCAGCAGAAAGTAAAGTCATATTGTTGTCCTTTCTAAAAAGTAGTCCGAACAACTTAAAAATTGCCCGGACTACAAAGCATTATTTTTTATAGCCCAGTTATCAACGGAGTATTTTTCAGCCAAAGCAACCAATAAAACCGTTTGTTTCGATTGCTGAAAACCGCCGCCTTTTCATAGCTACATTATAGCATATTGTACATATGTTGTCAAGAATTATGTTAAAGGTGTCGCTGCCGTTACTATTCACATTCAGCGCGTTTGTAAAACGTGTTTCCAGAATCTTGATTGATGGAGAACGCCCAACTCCCATCATAGGTCTTACGGGGCTTGCGGGTAATTGTTTTTCCTGTTTCCCCTTGTGCGGTCAGCTGAATTGTTGTTTCCGAAATCTTTATGATTTCAAAGACTTTTTGGGATTTGGTGCAGGAAAAGTCTTTTGCGTAAGTACGAATAGACGCAGTAAATGTATCTCCCTTTTTAAACGGATGGACTTCTCTTTCCGCTTCTGCACGAACGATGCTTTGAATTTCAGCGTATGCCGCCTTGCCAGAAAGCCCTTTTGCCCCGCCCGTCAAAATAACATACGTAATATTTTGTTTTCCTTTGCCAATAACCTCGACTTCACCAAAGCGTTTTAAAGACACAACACAACCAACGCCGACGTTACCCGAATTAAATTCAACGCCGCCCAGCATGTCAAGCTGATTGAGCAAATACCCTTCTTTATCCTGCGCAACCTCTGTCAACTCCAACTCGCGGTTGAGCCAGTCAATAACTACCTGTTCAGTAACAGGATTACCGTTCCACAGTCTTACTTCTTCTCCGTTTTCCAGTCTAGCAAGGTACTTCTCGTACTGCAAGATGTTTTTTTCTCTGCTGCGGATTTCCTTGCGGCACTCCTTAATTCTGCGGTCAAGATACCCCTTATCATTCAGCTTTTCCATACTCGCGGTAATACGCGCCGTCTCTGCACGGGATTTAAAATAATCGCTCTTGCGGTATTCCTCAAATCCACGCTCATAACGAGCGAACAGCTTTTCACGATACCTTGCAAAACTCTGACTTCCAGAATGCCCAGGGATAATAGGCTGCGTGAAAAACGCAATATCTCCGTGCCTGTCGTTGAGTGGCTTTTGAAGCGCTTCTGCCCGGTTTTCCGCATTGCTTGCGTAGGTTTCAAAGCAGTCTGCCCGGTTCTCCGCTCTTTCCGTCCTTTGCGCTAACTGTTCCGCATAAGAAAGACGCTCTCCCTCTCGCTGTTCTTCAATAAAGCCCAGAGTCTTTGCAATTTCTTTCGCGCGGTAAAGGTTTGGTTCTTTCGCGCGGCTGACCCAGCACTTGCTTTTTCCGCTGAACAAGAAACCGCTATGCAGCCGCTTCTTTTCATCAGCAGAAAACTTATTATATTCCTCTTTTGAGAAATGGAGTTCAATCTTCGTTGTTTCAAGATTGAAAATAAAAGGTCTTACTTCTGTGATTGCCATAATAAAAACCGCCTTTCAAAACGTATAACTTGGTTCTCTTTACATTCTTCATTATAGCACTTTGTACATATGTTGTCAAGTGTTATTATGTTGTCAGGCAGTTTATTTACTCACGGTGAGGACAGGCCGGGACTGCCCCGCCCGTGGCGGTTCAATCAGCTTTGATGAGGTCGCGGGTCGTACAGGGGCGCGTAGCCCCTGTTGCTCCTGCCGGAGAAAGACGGCTCATGCGGTACAATGGCAAGACGAATACCGATGCCCGATTGATTTATCAATCAGCTTCGGTTTCGGCGTAGCCGGAAGCGCCGCATGAGGTCTGACGGTCAAGCGTTCCGTGGAATAAAAGCCGTAGGCGGTTATGCCGCGAAAGACGCTTGACAGGCTGACAGGCTTTCCGTAGGCTCGGCGCTCCGCGCCGTTATTACCGCTTCCCCCGCTTCGTTCTCTCTGCCCGTTCAGGGCAGCAAGAAGCAGGACGCAGCTTCCAACCGGGGGGCTTCAAGCGGCAAGAAGAAAATCTCCGGGCGGCTGTGCCGCCGTAAAGCCGCGTTAGCGGCTCTGTAAGGCGTTCCTAGCCCCGCAGGTGAATTTACCCTCGCATACGCGCAGAAGCGCCCCAGCGGTTGCTGGGGCGCTTTCGGCAAGGCTTATATTATTCTTTCGCTAATATTCCGTGACTATATAATGATTCAAGCGCTTCTTCGATTGGAACTTCGACATTCCCCGAACTAAGTCCTATTAAGTTATCGGAAATATCGCAAACCGCATTTACAGGATTAAAGAAGAAATCGCTTCCCCTAATATAGACTTCGCGGTTTTTATCTTCTATTTTTTCTAACTCACTTATGAGTTCTTGCACAGTATATCCGGCCTTTTCTTTGTTCATAATCTTTTTCTTTTCTCCTAGAAACTTTTTCCTCACGGTGAGTACGTGCCGGGACAGTCGCTCGTGGTGGTTGAATTGTTCTGTGAATGATAAGAGTTCTTAATTGCAATGAGTCCGTTTATATTCTCTCACATAGCGAAAATAGGTATCTCTGTTTAATGAAAGTTCCCGCATAAGTGCAAGGCTTCCTATCTCACCCCTTAAAACTCGTATATAGCGTTTTGAAAATTCATCTGCGCTCATAATTCTTGGCCTACCGTAATCCTTCCATTCTCCGCGTTGCTTTTTTGCTTCAATCCCCTCGCGTTGCCTTTTCTTCTTTCTTTGCAATTCCGTTCTTGCCATCAGGTCAAAAAACGATATGAGAATATCATTGATGTAGAAAAGAATAGCTTTACTCATTTCATCTGACATACAGGAGAAATCCGTTTGAGTAGTTGGTATATCCAGAAAAATAACTCGGACATTATTGACTTTAAAATATTCTAATTCGTTTCTAGTTTCATCAGCTCTCCCGAGCCTGTCATATTCAGGAATAATCAATGTATCTCCCGGCTGCAATACATCTTCTTTCATTACAATATATCTTGGACGGTCAAAAGTCCGGCCTGTCTGCTTGTCCTCGAAAATCTTTGTAAGCGGCAGGCTGTTCTCTTGGCAGAACTTTTTAATTGCTTCCGTCCCTCTATCAAGATGTTGGTCTTTTGTGCTTACACGATTGTAACCGTAGTATCTGCCCAAAGCAATCTCTCCCACCAATTGCAAAATGTACGTGGAATATAATGCAAGTTGTATAATATAAATCTAATACATTTTACCACTCATAAAGGGAAAAAGAAATGGGTAGTATGAAAAAGTATACTTTTTCATACTACCTAAAATTGTATAAGACAACATGGAAAAGTAAGTTTTCTGTTTCCTTGTCCGCAAATGGTTATCTATCATTTTTAAGGGTGCGCAATTTTAATCACGAAAGTTATAGCCCGTATCTGTTGGATTTGGCCCTATTTCAGATAAGCTTTGTGTTACAATAATATTTGTCGATGATTTTCTCACTCTACTCAGTAGTTCCCTAACAAACCGAGTACGATCAGGAGATTTTGGAATTGAAAAGTAATATGGCAAAAACCTTTCTTTCTTTAATCTTCTGTAGGTTTTTCTATACCCATATTTTTTCTCGTATAAATTTCGCTCGCGCAATGCTTGATTCCGTTCTTCCTCTGTCATAAGCAAAAGATTCGCTTCATCTCCAAACGCAGGAAGACATTTCAGTAGTTTCTTTTTTAACTTTCTTCTATTCATTCTGTGTACCCCTTTCAATTAGATGCGATGATTCCATGCAGCGAGGGCTTCGTCTTCGGATACATATTTGCGATTATGAGTAATATCACACGCGCTCTCAAAAATACGATCTTTATGCCGCCAAAACCATCCGCCCCCTACGTGGACAATCTCAATTTGCCCCCGCACACAGGGCAAGGCGATGGGATTTTCGTGTGCTTTTCATTGGAAGCTACTTCCATGTTCATTTTAAAGCCCCCTCTTTCATGTGCAAATTCTATATCCTGCAAAAAAGCCCAACAGGGCAGATATTGTGTAGTCCCGGCGTACTGATATACCAGCAGCCCGCTCCCTCTCGCTCCCAGCTTGCTTCAAGCGTGATTTCTTGCCAACCGCCGGGCAACCACGCCATAAAGCCAGCGCCCGCATGAATGCCCCAGCCATTGAACATCAGGCGCGGATGTGGGTCTGTATCATTAGGTTCTGGCAATTGGATCTGTTTTACCTCGTAGCCGTCTATTTTCATTGTTTTTTGCATTTTTAATCCCCCTTCTTATTTGACAGTCAAATCGTATTGAGTTTGAATAGTGTCCTTCGGCACATAGAGGTTTATATTTTTTGTTTCTCCCAGCTTATTAACTTCCATATTCACATACGCCGATTCGTCCTTTTCCAGCGTTTCATAAATTGTCGTTTTGCTTGCATCCAGCTTTAGCAATTTCACTCCACCGTCTTCAAGGACTTCATAGCATACATAGTATTCCGCATTATCAATGCTTCCAAAGCCCAGTGCAAAACTCCCAGACGTTTCTGTTTGATAAGAAATGCTTTTAATTGTAATTGTCTGTTCGGTCGTTTCTTTCGACGCTTTGCTTAGATCATTAAAAAAACCCACCGCAATCCAAACAAGCGCTCCAATTAAAGCAAGGCCGCAGACAGGTAATAGTATTTCGCCCAGCACTTCCCCAACGGAAATTTTATCCTTTTCATTTTTCTTCGTCATTCTATGTCCACTCCTTAAAATTTTGTCGCTCTTAAAGCAGCTTCCTCACGGTGAGAATGTTATAACTTCATAAGGCCACGTCGGGCAAGAATACGTTGCGTCGCGTTTAAGCCGGAACTGCCGCAATTTCTCTGACACTCATGGTCT
Organism: Oscillibacter valericigenes Sjm18-20; assembly: GCA_000283575.1. Taxonomy (GTDB): domain Bacteria; phylum Bacillota; class Clostridia; order Oscillospirales; family Oscillospiraceae; genus Oscillibacter; species Oscillibacter valericigenes. The sequence continues at coordinate 10,943 of AP012045.1, read as the reverse complement.
GGATAAGTCTTTATAAGGTCATTATAAATGGTTCTCCCTTTCTCCGGGGTACAGGGCGAACCCACATAAAGGAGAAATGAGGTCGGCGTTCCGATAGGGTAGCACCGAACGCTATTAGGTTTCTTTCGTGCAGCTACCGTAAAGTCAGCAATCAATTCTCTTAAATCATCACCTCTCACTTTCTTGAAATTCTCTCCATTGCTTCCAGACAGCATTGCAGAAAAATCGTCCGCTAAATCAATTACAGAGCAGCCATCCAGAACCGCCCAGCAATGATGCACAGGAAACTGATTGTCGTTTGTAAAAAGCCAACCAACATAAGGGACAGCTTGCTTTCCGATTTTTGAGACAGCTTCCACAATGCGCCGCGTGTTTTCATAGCAGAAGCCTATTTTATACGGAACGCTGTCAATCACTTTCAGAATGTCAGCACTTTTTATTTGCTTTGTGTTTTGCTCTGTGAAAACTTCGTAATGCCCGTCAACAGGATAATAAGCCGTAGGAATAACGATGCTTTTTTTGAAGTCGCCGTTCACCTCGCGCAATTTTACTATAACTCTATCATCTTTAAAGTGGACGCAACTTTCCTGCCATGTATTCATTTTACATTCACCTTTTTATCTCATTCGTCCTCTAAATCAAAGCTTATTTTTCTCTCACTACAGTATAGATGTTATTGCTCTTACTGTTGACAATTTCAAAGTGTTCAAGCAGTTTTGAAGGGTTTGGGTTTTTCGTCTCCGTAATTTTATATTGCGTTTCTTCCTTTGCATTAACCGACCAAACACCCATTGGTACAATCGCAACGACAAAAAGGACAACAGTTAATACTATAGAGGACATTTTTACGAAAGAATTTCTATACTCTTGATACAAAGCAAAAAGCATAATAAAAAGCAGGACCCCAGAAAGGGTGGTTACTACTATTAGTAGTTTTGCAATGTCGTCATTCATTGGAGAATAGGACTTGATTGAATCAATCACGGTGTATCCGCAAGATTCAATAATATCAATAGCAGTCATGTTTGCTTTCCTTTCGTCCTCACCGTGAGGATGTTAATTTTATATAATCGTTCCAGTCTTTGCCGCTTGGCGCATTGAAGCAAGAAAAACGTCCGTTATAGCCTTTTTCAATCAGTTCTTCTTTTGCTGCTTCTGTCGCCGTCCGCCCTGCGTTGTCGTTGTCAAAAGCAAGAAGAACCGCGTCTATGCCTTTTTCGTTTTGAAGATGATAAAAAAGAGAAAAAAGTTTGTTTGTTCCGGCAAGTGCAAGGTAACAGTAATCCGTGTATCGTTTTTTCTCACGGACAAACTGTGTCATAATTGACATTATATCAATCACGCTTTCCGCGACAATAAGAGTTTTCGCCGCCACGGTTGGGCGAAAGAAAAAGCACTCATTGTAATCGCACCCCGGAACGTCGATTGCAAATCGTTCGCCGCCCGTGCTTCTCACGCAGGCAAACTTATTTGCCAAAAAAACGCAATTGGTATGTTCTTTGTCTTGATAAAACATTCCCTTTGCATGAAAGTACCTAATCACAGACAGGTCAAGCATACGTACCCGGTACAGGTAATGAAAGGCCGCTCTGTCGTTGTTAGCCCGTGGCGGCAAATCTAAATCGCCAGCTTCTCTTTTGGGCATTTCCGCTTTTTTTGCGACGGGTGTTTTGTATTCGACTCTCGCAGCCTTTTCACCCTCTATTCCATACATTAAAGCTAGTTCACGCAACGCCTTGTTGCGATCACAACCGCTAAACTCCATAACAAAATCAATAATACTTCCAGCGCTGCCATGTTGTCCACGTTGGAAAACGCTATTGCGCCAAAAGCAGTTTTTTTGTATGTCAATCATGACGCTATCATGCTCCCGCAAGCTGTAATAACGGGTTCCCTCTCTTACAAGAGTATATCCGCAGCGGGAAGCATAGTCAGTAATAGGGATGGCCTTAATATTATCAAGAAAACTCATGTTTGCGACCTCGCTCGTTTTTACTAGGCTTTTACTCTTTATAGTTATTATTATAGCATTGTGTACATACGTTGTCAAGTGTTATTATGTATTTAGCCGTTACTAAAGGGCGGGCAGCTTCCGCCGTCCGCCCTTTATTTCACTTCTTTTCTGCAACCTCAAAATCCATAACCATAATGTACGGGCGGTTTTTCTTTTCTCCCTTGTCATAAGGGCAACGGGCGCTCCACTCCGTCAGTTTAACGCTGGTCTTGTCGGCAAGAGCCAAAGACTTTTCTCTTGCCTTACCTACGAAACGCGCAGGCCAGCTTTCAAACTCATAGCTGTTTTTACCGTCTTTGACCCCTGTTTTAATAGCTTCTGAAACTCTGCCGTAATGCAATTTTTCGGTATCCTTGGCATTTTTCTCCTCAAAGTAGGTCACATAGTTATCATTTTTCGCGTACATAATAAGCCTTCCTTTTCCCCGATATTTTGATATTCAATTAAAGCTCGCTTTGCTTCTCTCGACAAATTTTTAATTGCTTCCCCATAATCGTTATAGAAATTATTCTGATAAATATAAAAGTTCTTATTGCGTTTGTGTCTCCCGCTTTTATCGCCAAAATAATTCTTTATTGTGTACCATGAGTTTATCATTATTACTCTATTATTTTCCAGCAAAATCTTCCCTTGTTCATCACATTCCAATCCGTCGAAAATACACATTGAATTTGTGTTAGTGTTAAAATAATCTTTATCAGACAACCTAAATAAATTTTGCTCGTCGTAGGTAAAATAATGCCGCTTTGATTCTATAATAAACCCCTTCCATACTTCACCGTACATTATAAGCCTTCCTTCAAAGTCTTAATGAAATGCTGATTTGCTTTGCTTCTTGTAATAAGGATTTATAAGAACCTTATTTTCTCTGAAAATATTTCCTAAATGCTCATTTTCTCTCTGGCTACCAATGCTACACCGCTTAAGAATAGATTCTTCTTTAGGATCGACATTTGCTGTTTCAACATAATAATAGGCATAGTCGAAACACGATATATCATCCGTCTCAGCATATCCCCCGTTAAAACTAACGATATACTTTTTCATGCGGCTACACCTCTGTTTTCTCATTCAAATGCTCATAAAATGCCGCTCTGCCATGCAATCAATAGCAGATAAAAACCTTTTCCCCGCTTACGGTAATTCCGTACAAAGCGCCGCCAATGGCCTTTGCTGCGCTTAATGCCTGTTCAAAAATTGGAGTCTTCCCGTAATAATCTCCGTTCTCTGTTGGGGAGTTCGCCGGACGATGAATTTCAAATCCTACATAATCGTTTCTCATGGTCATTACCTCCAAAAGCCTTATAAAATGGATGCTTATACAATTTTAAAAATACCATAGGTTTTGCGTTGTTCTCCATCAAAACCAGTAAACGGTATTTCTCTTGCTTCAAACTCAGGAAGAAGTTCAATGCTGCTCTTACCGTCAAGAATGCTTCTCGCTACTGCGTGAGAATACGGAGTTTCAACATATCTATTTGATGACCCCGCGTTCTTTTTATTATCATAACTTCCAATAGGATTCCCGCAGAAATGAGCCTGAAAATTATCACTTACAGTTACACCCGGAAGAACAACCTTAATTGTAAGGTCTGCGAGTTCATCAGTATAGCGCTTGTCCCTTTCATGATAGAAAAATTTATCAGCCATGACAGGGTAACGTCCCGCTTTTACAAGAACGGTTTCACTCCACGCGGCGCACGCAAAACCATTATTAACAAACTCCGTGTCATGGTCAACAATTCTCCATCCAATCTGAAACTCCGGCATAGTTCTTCCCCCTCTAAAACTCAATAGAACGTTTAATCTTCTTTACAATTATTATTATAGCACTTTGTACATACGTTGTCAAGTGTTATTATGTTGTCAGGCAGTTTATTTACTCACGGTGAGGACAGGCCGGGACTGCCCCGCCCGTGGCGGTTCAATCAGCTTTGGTGAGGTCGCGGGTCGTACAGGGGCGCGTAGCCCCTGTTGCTCCTGCCGGAGAAAGACGGCTCATGCGGTACAATGGCAAGACGAATACCGATGCCCGATTGATTTATCAATCAGCTTCGGTTTCGGCGTAGCCGGAAGCGCCGCATGAGGTCTGACGGTCAAGCGTTCCGTGGAATAAAAGCCGTAGGCGGTTATGCCGCGAAAGACGCTTGACAGGCTGACAGGCTTTCCGTAGGCTCGGCGCTCCGCGCCGTTATTACCGCTTCCCCCGCTTCGTTCTCTCTGCCCGTTCAGGGCAGCAAGAAGCAGGACGCAGCTTCCAACCGGGGGGCTTCAAGCGGCAAGAAGAAAATCTCCGTGCGGCTGTGCCGCCGTAAAGCCGCGTTAGCGGCTCTGTAAGGCGTTCCTAGCCCCGCAGGTGAATTTACCCTCGCATACGCGCAGAAGCGCCCCAGCGGTTGCTGGGGCGCTTTCTCTATGTTATTTGCAGCTGTCGCTACCATCGCTACTTTCATACATCTTTTCTATATCCTTGTTTATTCGGGCAATTCCGTTCTTTGTAATTATAATGATTCGTATAAAGAAAACAGAAAATGCGATAATTGCCAAAATCTTAGTAGATATGACAAGCCACTGAGCAAGTCCTAAACTTTGAATCAGGGTTATACAGGCCACTATTATCATTGAGACTACTAAAAAACTTACGCTGGAAAATGCTATAATGCAAAGTTTATCAAGTTCCATTTTCTCAATCTTTTTCTCGATTTGATTCATATAACCCTAACCCCTCTTTTAGTTTTAAAGTGTATAAGGAAAACTGTCATGAGTAACACAGTAGTCCATGAATCCGCGTACAATGATGCTCATAGGAAGCCCGTATTTGTCGCAAGCAGCAAAGAACTCCATTCGAGTATCATAGTCCATGTGAATACTCACCCGGACAAAATTTTCATCCTTGTACGTTCTGTTTACGTCCAATGGAAAAGGAATAACATCATCTTTTGAAAATTGCCGAGCAAACAGTTTCATTGCCTTTCCAGCCGTAAATCCCTTTAAACGGCAGAACTCATAAAAAGTCTCTTTCAGTTCCTTGTTCACCCGCAAAGAGAGATAATCATTTTTTGCCATATTATTCATCCTTTCAAGAAAGAGACTTCTTAAATACAAATACCGTCCTCACGGTGAGTATGGTTGCGTTTGTAATTATAGCATTATGTACATACATTGTCAAGTGTAACCTTGCATTTGGCAGTCATAACTTACGATCATGGTTGTCCGTTGCGCATTTTTTTGCAATTTTTTCTGTTATTTGAGGATAATCATAATATTTGATAGTTCCGTCAAAATCCTCGTAAGCAAGGTATACATCTGTTATAACCCCAAAAAGGTTTTTAATCGCTACTGCGCCTAAATCGTTTTTGTATTCCGGGTGCATTGTAAAAATAAACGGAGTACCTTTCTCCATTATTTCAACTAATACCCCTTTTGATTTAACTAATTTAAGCATTTTTTTTGCCGTTCGATTCATTTCTTACCGCCCTTAAATTCTGCGCAGAATTGTTTGTACCCGTCTATTGCCGAGGAAATAGAATCCGTATAAATTTCGTCGTTAGTGAAGTAGCCCGCTGTGACTGGCATACCTTGCCTTGCAAAAACAGCAAATTCTATGTCCGGCTCTGATTTAATGCAAAAGACATACACACCATCGGTCGGAATTTCAAACAATCCAACGTTTGAAACATCAAAGCCGTCACTGATAATGTAATCGAAAACTCTGTTAAGTGCATCGTTATTATCGTCCAAACATTCATTGATATGCTGCATAAGAAAAAATCTAATATATCTGTTTGGGCTATTATTTAAAATAGGTAATGCAGTTACGCACCGCATATCTTTTTGATTTTGTTTTATTTCACACATAGTTCACTGCGGGGCGGGCTTTATAGCCCGCCCCGCTTTCCTTTCTCTTAATATTCACCGCACTTTTTTGTCATATCCGCAAGCAGTTCCTTGAATGTATCATCTAGCTTGTATTCGCGGGAAATGCTGTACAGTTCATCGACGATTGCGACAAAAGACTTCTGAATGCCCCTCATTGTTTCCTCGGCTTCCTCGGTGCTTTCAAACGTGTACACGTTACTGATGCAGGTGTCCAGTTTGTTCAGGCATTTAAGAATATCCTTGGCTCTCTTGGCTTCTTCTTCTTCTTCTGTCAGCTTCGGCTTTTTTTCCTTTTCGGCTTCCTCGCCCGCATTATCCCCGTCCTGCTCCTGCTGTTCGCCGCCCTGTTCCCGTTCCTGTTGCTGGCGCTCCCACTCCGCTTTATCGTTATCCATTGCGTCAGCGTTGGCGGCAACAGGGTCAAACTCGCGTCGAACTTCCCCGTTTCTGTTGCTCTCTGCCGGGTCGCGCGTCTCGCTGGGTTCAGTGTTCATAAAAGCATTCAAGGGCAAGCCGCTGTCTCTGGTAGCAGTCTGTTCCGCTTTAACCGCCGCCCACGTCTTTTTCCCGTCGCGGTATGCGTCAACAATCATCTTGACGGTATCGCGGGTAAGTTGCACCTTTTCTGCAAGCGCTTCCTGCATGATTGAAAGAATTTCGGCTTGTTCTTCCGGGCTGTGGCTTGCCATAGGCATTACGCTCGACATTCCAACCGCTTCATCCCGCACCATATCCCACACAGGGGTAATAACCTTGTTCATAGTGTTATACCGGTCTGCCTGTTGTACGGAAATACCCAGCCGCTTTGCTACTTCCTCGCGGATGTTTCCCTTGAACTTTCCGTCTTTCAGATAGGTTTCGTGCATTTTGTATCGCTTGCAGAAAAGCAGTGGGTCTTTTGCGCTGTCACGCTGGCTATTGGCAAGCAAAACGTAGTTATAAACCGTGCTATCGCTGTCAAAGCTTTTAACGATGCAAGGGAATGTCTCAATGCCACATTTCACGCCAGCGGCACGGCGGCGGTGTCCACTCACAATCATGTACTTGCCGTCCGGCTGTCCGTAAGAAGTAACCTCAATCGGGTCTGTAAAGCCCAATTCGTGAATGGAATTTTCAAGGTCGGCGGTATCCTGCACGTCCTCATGATTCTTTGGATAATCAACAAGGTTTTCGTTTGAAATCAGCTTCACGCTGATAACCTGAGCCTTTTCCGCGCTTACCTTTGCAACCTCTGCAAACTTCTGTGCGCTTCCAGCGCTTCCAAAATTCTTAGCCATATCTTTATCTCCTTTATTGGAACGCCTTAATGCGGCGCGTCATTACTTCAACAAGGTTTTCATAAGCCGTCCGGCTATCGGAAAGCATCTTATAATAGCTAATCGGTCTTCCAAACATAACCGCTTCCCTCACGTCAGCTGCGAGAGGAATTTGCACAGGGATGAATGTATTGTACGCTTCAAGCTGCTCCTTGATGTAGCGGTCAACCGCGCAATTCTTCATATACCGTGAAAGATATACACCCAAAATATTTAGATTTGGGTTGAACGTTCTCGCGTCTTGAACCGTATTCATAATGTCACCGTAGCCGCTGACGCTGTACATATCGGACGAAAACGGAACAATAACATAATCAACAACGCTAGAAAAGCAGATTTTGTTTAACTCCTTAGAGGACGGCGGCATATCAACAAGCACCCACGTATAGCCCCGCTTGTTAATATACGCATCCAATTCCGAACCGAACCGCGCCGCATCTACGGCACTCAAAAGGGCTTCATCTTCCAGTGAAACGCTTGCCGCCATGCAGTCAACGTTGTAATACTTAGGGTTGGCGTTCCCCCGGCTCTGGAAAAGTGCTTCTGCGGTGGCTTCTTGTGCGCTTGCCGTCCCCTGCATGAACTCAAGAACTGTTTTTTCAGGCTTGTCCGTGTTCATAAGCAAGGTATCAGTGGTATTACGCTGTTTGTCAAGGTCAATTACCAGCACCTTTTCCCCCGCTTTTGCAAGAACCCCCGAAACGTGGAAAATGGAAGTTGTCTTACCGCAACCGCCTTTTCCGTTAATAAATGCGACTTTGTTTACCATGCCTAAATACCTCGCTTTCATGTCCTCTTTACATTATTCATTATAGCACTATGTACATATGTTGTCAAGTGTAAATTGGAAATATTATTTTTTTGGCCGTTAAATGTCATAACGCTTTCACCACTGAAACGGGCGGCAGTTGCCGCCCGTCCTCACGGTGAGTAATACGATCAGCTTCCCTTTTTAATTGGTTCAACGGAAACTCTGTTTTTTTCGCATATTTCCGCAAACTGGCAGATATGGAAACAGCCGCCATACAAGCGCGTACTGACAGTATCCACAAAAGTAAAATGGTACTCGTCCAAATAAGCAACCCGCGCCACTTTCCCGTTAATAAGAATGTTGGAAAGGTCTGTCACTTTGAACTTTTCCTTATAATCGGAAGTTATAAAACGAATTTTATCACACGGAGAAACAGAATCAACGCGCAATTCCGTCTCATAACCCCGCATTTCCGATTTGCATTCTTCAATGTCACCAGTGAAACGCTCTTTAAATCCCGCCAAATGGTCGTAGTTCTGAACCCATGCCCGTAAAAGCTGGTAACGCTTCCAATTATCCATTGAAACAGCCCTAACCGTTTCTTTTTCCGCGTTCATATCCTCAATAAGAGAATATTTCTGCTCCGTTACCTGAGAGAGAACGTGTTTCCCACAGCGCATGTACTTAGCAAAACATTTTACCATAATAAAAACCGCCTTTCAAAACGTATAGCTTGGTTCTCTTTACATTCTTCATTATAGCACTTTGTACATACGTTGTCAAGTGTTATTATGTTGTCAGGCAGTTTATTTACTCACGGTGAGGACAGGCCGGGACTGCCCCGCCCGTGGCGGTTCAATCAGCTTTGATGAGGTCGCGGGTCGTACAGGGGCGCGTAGCCCCTGTTGCTCCTGCCGGAGAAAGACGGCTCATGCGGTACAATGGCAAGACGAATACCGATGCCCGATTGATTTATCAATCAGCTTCGGTTTCGGCGTAGCCGGAAGCGCCGCATGAGGTCTGACGGTCAAGCGTTCCGTGGAATAAAAGCCGTAGGCGGTTATGCCGCGAAAGACGCTTGACAGGCTGACAGGCTTTCCGTAGGCTCGGCGCTCCGCGCCGTTATTACCGCTTCCCCCGCTTCGTTCTCTCTGCCCGTTCAGGGCAGCAAGAAGCAGGACGCAGCTTCCAACCGGGGGGCTTCAAGCGGCAAGAAGAAAATCTCCGTGCGGCTGTGCCGCCGTAAAGCCGCTAGTCAAGATGTGTCAATGTCACAGTCCCACAAGGCAAGCTGCACCGCGACGGGGGTATCCAGATCACCCGCGCAAGCGGAACAGCCTATGGCTGTTCTCTTATAATAGGTAGACTTAATATTTGGCGAAACGGCTCTTTGGATAGTTTTAAAAATATTCCTGGCAGTTTCGGGCGTCCTTTTGAGGGCAGCAGAAAGCCCCGCCACGGCGTTTTCTGCTGTGGCGGCAACAATATCCCTAGCTGCCTTAAACCCGTCTCTAACGCGCTCTAACAAGCCGCTGGCGACAATTGCGGCCTTATCTCTGTCATATGTTCTTGTGCTGATATGCAACGCCGCACATATTTCATTTTTATTTTTTCCATCCGCTAGAAGCGCAGCAATATGTTCGCGGCGCTTACTCACGGTGTTTTTCTTCGTCTCCACTCCATTCTTTTCAAGACGCATTAAATAGGTTTTCCGATTGTTTTTTTTGCGACGAATTTTTTCACTGCATTGTGAATGGCAAAGATATGTAAGCTGCTCCTGTTCTTCTGTTGTGATATTTAGTGCCATGATAATTTTTTTCGTGCTGTAATAATAGGTCTTACCGGATTTGATTTTTTTTTCGGCGCTTTTCGTTCGCGTCATAACATAATCTTCAGTAAAAGGCACGTCAAAGCTGGCGTTTAGTGACATAGTTACATCTATTGCCTTTTGAAAATCGTTTGTACGTTCGCTTGTCCATAAACGGCACAGAAACAGAGCGTATTCACGGCAGCAGTCTTTCCCTTTACGCATGGAAAACAGCCGGAAAAGGTCTTTGCAGCGCCCATCCAGCATAGTATAAATGTTTTTTGCTTTGGCAAAAAGCACTACATTGTTCCGCTTTTCCTCACGGTGAGTAAGCGGATTTTCGGCAATAAAGTCAAAAGTGGCTTTATAATTGCTGAAATCCGGCAGTTTCAATCCCTTTTCATCTGCTATCAACGTTGCTATCTGGCGCTGGCGCTCCGTTGCTTCTCCGTATGGATGGACAATTCGTTCAGGGTTTTTGTCCTTGTATTTTTTTGCCGTAGCCTTAATAGAAAATTCTTGAGAAATTTCATAAAGTGTATAAGATACGTCAGTGAAGCGCATAATACTAACAGAAGCATTGTTATTGCTATTCACGGTGAACGGTACGCGCAGTATTCGGGCTGCATCAAGCGCCTGTGGGTCAGCGTTAAAATCTCTGCATTGTGAAAACAAGTATTCTTCAACGCTTTCCCAGCGCGGGAGCGCATTTCTGTCCTCGTTTTTGAGTTTCCATATAAGATAAAGTCCCCTACCGCTATTGATTACAAAAGTCGGGACTGGAATTGAATGTCCAAAGCAATCTTCTTCAAGCGCAAAAAGAACCTGTTCTTGTGTCATTCCAATTTTGTAACAGTCTAAGTCCACATAGAGGGCGTTAAGCCGTTTTACGTTTGAAACCTTTCGACCGCTTTCGGGCTTTTTATCGTTTCTTTTGGAACAGTAGGTATTCATTGATATGTAAGTATCTGGGCAATTGAAATAACGGTTTTTGTAAATAAGCCTGTCGTGTTTATAAAACGATTCCAAAAAAGAGGTAATTCCATCATTGCTGTGCCGGATGGTACTACGTGTTGCAAAACCGTCTATATCTTCAAACATGTATTTCAAATAGTCTTGGGGCGTTTTAAAATCCTGTTCGGATTTATATGCGCTTGTCCCAAACGTTCCTAACAT